>JAFKFM010000015.1 GCA_017308135.1 Alphaproteobacteria bacterium | reverse complement strand
GTTTGCGCTTCGGCCACGTCCTTGCCGCGCACCGGGCCCAACGCTTCGATTTCTTCCTTGAGCATTTTGCCCGCGCGTTCCGACATGTTCGAGAAGAACAGATCGCGCAGCGTTTCGTTCGCACCTTTGAGGGCGATGGCGAGCTTCGACTTGTCGACCGCGCGCAGCAGCGTCTGCACGCCGCCGGGGTCGAGGCGGCCGAGATCCTCGAACTTGAACATCAGCGCCTTGATCTTCTCGGCCGAGTCCCGGTTGCGTTCCTCCAGCGCCGTCGTGAAGCGCGCTTCGGTCTGGCGGTCGAGGGAGTTGAAGATCTCGGCCATCAACTCGTGCGTATCCTTGCGCGTCGTCTTGGCGAGGTTGGACATGAACTCGTTGCGCAGCACGCGTTCGACGTCGTCGAGCACGTCCTTCTGCACCGTTTCCATACGCAGCATGCGCATCACGACTTCCATCGCGAAGGCTTCGGGCAGCGTGCCCAGCACGCGCGCGGCGTGATCGGCGCGGATCTTCGACAACACGACGGCGACGGTCTGCGGATATTCGTTCTTGAGATAATTCGCGAGGACGCCTTCGTTGACGTTGCCGAGCTTGTCCCACATCGTGCGGCCGGCGGGGCCGCGGATGTCGTCCATGATGTTGGCGACGCGGTTCTTGTCGAGAACCTTGCCGAGCAGGCGCTCGGTCGAATCGAACGTGCCGACCAGCGAGCCGGTGGCCGCGATCTGGTCGGCGAATTCCACGATCAGGCGTTCGATGATCGACGAGTTGACCGTGCCCAGCCCCGCCATGGTCTGGGACAATTCCTTGATTTCGTCGTCGGACATCAGCGCGAAAAGCTTCGCGGCGACTTCCTCGCCCAACGACAAAAGGAGGATCGCGGCCTTTTCCTGGCCGGACAGGGTGCGATAATCGTCGCGAATGCGCATGGGCCGTTCTCGGGCGCGATGAATCCTAGATAAGCCGGTACTTTAGCAGAATTCCGGCGATCTGCGAACAGATCGGAATTCACGCCTGTCGGGCGCAAAAATTGGCCCAGATTTCCCGATATTTGGCCTCGACCGCGCGGGCATAGGCGGCCGCATCGCCGACCGCGGAACGGCGGACGGCCTCACGTAAATTTTCCCGTGCGGAACGGCGCGCGGATGCATCGGCCAGCAGGGTTTCGACGATGCGCACGTAATCGCCGGGGGTGTCGGCAATCCATTCGGCGCGGCCGATCGCGGCCAGGATCGACGCCGACAAGCGGCCCTGGATCGTCCGGCCGCGCAAGGTGACCAGCGGCACGCCCATCCAGAGCGCGTCCAGCGTCGTCAGCCCGCCGCCATAGGGGAAGGGGTCGAGTGCCACGTCGAGGCGCGCGTAGTCGGCGTAGTTCGCCGCGCGATCCGTGGGGCCGACGAGATCGGCTTTCGCCGGATCGATCCCGGCGGCGGCGAGCCGCGCTTCGATCCGCGCGCGCGCGGCCGCTTCGACGATCGTGCGGTCCTTCAGCACCAAGCGCCGCCCCGGCTTGGCGAGCAGCCGCGCCCATAACCGCAACACCGCATCGTCGAGCTTGGCGATGCGGTTGAACGTGCCGATATAAAGCGTGGAATCGTCGCGCGCGGGCCATACGGGTTCGGGCGCGTCCGACGGTGCCGCAAAGAACTGCGCATTGGGCAGGTCCAACGCTTGCTCCGCGAATTCGTCGCGCGAAACGGCGGGCAGCGCCACCTTATCGGTGAACAGAAAATCGATGGCCGAAAGCCCCGTGCCGTTCGCGTCGCCCCAACCCGTGATTTGAAGAGGGGCGGGTTTGCGCGCGAAGACCAGCAGACGATTGCCGCCGGTGTGGCCGGACAGATCGATCAGAATGTCGATACCGTCGTCACGCACTTGGGCGGCGGCCGCCTCCTCGGAAACCCCGCGCCAATCGCGCCAGCGATTCGCGATCGCTTTGAAACGGGCGGTGCGCGCATCGTCGGCGGGATTGCAGGAATAGAGAACGATCTCGACGGCGTTTTTGTCGTGCGCCGCCAAAATCGGCTCGATCACGCCCGCGGCGGCGTGCTCGCGGAAATCGCCGGAGACATAGCCGACGACAAGACGCTTCTTGGGATCGCGCGGATTGGCGTGCGGCCGCCAGGTCGCGCGCAGTGGCTCGGCATAGCGCCGCGCCCAATCCTTGCGCCGTCTCTGGGTTTGCGTGTCGTCGAGATCGGGATCGAAATTCGCCGCGAAGATGGCGCCCGATCCGCCGGCGGGATTGGCGGGGTCGAGTATGGCGGCGCGTTCGAAGGCGGCGCGCGCGTCGTGATGGCGGCCTTGCGCGATTAGCGCCACGCCCAGCGAGATATTCGCCGATGCCGCCAATGGATGCGCGGATGCGGCGAGGGGGCCGAGTAGCTTTTCCGCTTCTTGCGCACGTCCCAACTCGGCGAGCAAGCCGCCATAGTTCAAGATCAACGCGGGATGGGCCGGATCGCGCGCGTGGAGCTTTTCGTAGGCCGTCAGCGCTTCGCCGCCGCGCCCCAGCGCCAGCAGCGTTTGCGCGCGATTGCCCAAGGCCGCGAAATCGTCGGGCAGTTTGGCCAAGGCCGCGTCGAGTTCGGGCAAGGCTTCGGCCGCGCGCGATTGCGCCAGCAAGATCTGGCCAAGGATCGCGTGGGCTTGGGGCACATCGTCGCGATGCGTCATCGCGCCGCGCAATGCCGTCTCGGCCGCGCGCAATTCGCCTTTCTGGGCGAGCAACACGGCGACATTGCACGCGGCTTCGAGGAATTCCGGAACGGCGCGCAACGCCGCGCGGTAGCGATCGAGCGCGCGGCCCGCATCGCCTTTGTTCTGCGCGTCCAGCCCGGCCTGAAAATCGGCGAGCGCTTGGCGGCTTCGGGCTTCGTTCGTATCGGACATCCGAAATCAGACTGGCGCGGGGGAAGGGCGGGATCAAGCGGCTTGCGAGGGATCGAAGCACCGGCCATGCTGCGGCGCGTGGTTTGCAAGACTTCGGACCATCCGGGCGGACGGGGGAATTCCCGCAGCCCTTTTGCCGATCAATCGACAAAGGAGTCCAGGATGAAAAAGATCGTCGCTCTTCTCGCGCTGTCGGCGGCCGTCGCGGCGCCTGCGCTGGCGCAAGCACCCGCCGGTTTGCGCGGCCCCACGCTCGATACGATCAAGGCGCGCGGCCAGTTGATTTGCGGCGTCAACACGGCACTGCCCGGCTTCTCGGCGCCCGACGCGCAAGGCGTGTGGCGCGGGCTCGACGTCGATCTGTGCAAGGCGATCGCCGTCGCCGTGTTCGGCGACGCCAGCAAGGTGCGCTACGTGCCGACGACCTCGCAGCAGCGCTTCGTCGCGCTGCAATCGGGCGAGATCGACGTGCTGACCCGCAACGCCACGCAGACCTATGCGCGCGACGTGTCGCTCGGCCTGCACGAGGCGGGGGTCAATTTCTACGACGGCCAAGGCTTCATCGTACGCAAGGGGGCGAACATCGCCTCGGCCCGTCAGCTCGACGGCGCCACGGTCTGCGTGCAGCCGGGCACGACGACGGAACTCAACCTCGCCGATTATTTCCGCGCGCAGAAAATGAAGTTCACGCCGGTGGTGATCGAGCGGCTGGAGGAAAACATCGCGGCCTATCAGGCTGGCCGCTGCGACGCCTATACGACCGACGCGTCGGGCCTCGCCGCGATCCGCACCAGCCTGGCCGTGCCCGGCGATCACATCATCCTGCCCGAGCGCATTTCGAAGGAACCTTTGGGGCCGATGGTGCGCAAGGGCGACGATCAATGGCTCGCGATCGTCAAATGGACGCTGCGCGCGATGATCGAAGCCGAGGAATACGGCGTCAATCAAGCCAACGTGGACGAGATGCTGAAATCGACCGACCCGGTCGTGCAGCGCGTGCTGGGCGTGCAAGGCGGGTTCGGCGCGATGATGGGCCTCGACAACAAATGGGCCTACAACATCATCAAGCAGATCGGAAATTACGGCGACAGTTTCGAGCGCAACGTGGGCGTCAAAACGCCGCTCGCGCTGGAACGCGGCATCAACGACCTTTGGACCAAAGGCGGGTTGATGTACGCGATCCCGCTGCGTTGACGATGCGCGGTCTCGACCGCACGCTGAAGCTGCCGGGCGGCGAGGCCGTTGCGCAATTCGGGCTCGGCACGTGGCGCATGGGCGAGAGCAAGGCAAGGGCGGCGGGGGAACTCGCCGCCCTTCGCGCTGGGCTCGACGCGGGCGTCAAGCTGATCGATACCGCCGAAATGTATGGCGAGGGCGTGGCCGAGAAAATCGTCGGCCAAGCGATCGCCGGGCGGCGCGACGAAGTCTTCGTCGTTTCCAAAGTCTATCCGCATAACGCGAGCCGGTCGGGTGTCGCGCAAGCTTGCGCGCGCTCGCTCAAACGGCTCGGGACCGACCGGATCGATCTCTATCTGCTGCATTGGCGCGGCAATCATCCGCTCGACGAAACCGTGGCCGGGTTCCAGGATTTGAAGAAGGCGGGCAAAATCCGGCATTGGGGCGTGTCGAATTTCGACGTCGCCGACATGGAGGATCTGTTCGACGCGGGCGGGACGGCCTGCGCCGCCAACCAAATCCTCTACAATCTCGGACGGCGCGCGGCGGAGACGGGCTTGTTCGCGCTTTGCCGCCAGCATCGCATTCCGCTGATGGCCTATTCGCCGCTCGAACAAGGCCGCATCCCCAATTCGCCGGTGCTGGCGAAGATCGCGGCGGCACATAAGGCCACACCGGCGCAGGTGATGCTCGCCTGGGTCGCGCGCCACAAGGACGTGATGGTCATTCCCAAATCGACAAGTACGGCGCATCTCGCCGAGAATATCGCGGCGATGAATCTCGTGCTTTCGGCGGACGATCTCGCCCAAATGGAAACGGCGTTCCCCGCGCCGAAGCGGGAAACGCCGTTGGATATGCTCTGAAAATCGCGCGACGTGCTTACGCGTCGGCGAGTTCGGTTTTCTTTTCCTTCGCCAAAGCGCGGGTGCGTTCGCCGAGCTTGGCCAGCGCACGTTCCTCGAGCTGGCGCACGCGCTCGCGGCTCACGCCGAAGCGCTTCGACAGATCGTCGAGCGTCGCGGGCTCGGCCGCCAGGTTGCGCGCGCGCACGATCTCGCGTTCGCGCGCGTCCAGCGTGGCGAGCGCGCGTTCGACGAGGCCCAAGCGCCAGCGCTTTTCATCGTCGGCTTCGATGCGCGAACCGAAATCGGCGGACGGATCCGCGATTTCGCTCGGCAACACGCTGCCTTTGCCGGTCTCGACGGGGGCGTCGAGCGGCACTACGGCGCCGCGCGTCGCCATCTCGATTTCGGCGACATCGGTCATGCCGAGATTGGTGGCACTGGCGATCTTGCGCCGATCGCCGTCGGTCAGAGTCTTGTCCTGATCGATGCCGAGCTTGCGCTTCACGTTGCCCAGGCCGAAGAGCAGCTTCTTGCGCGCGACCGCCGTGCCGATCGTGACCATCGACCACGACGACAGCAGGAATTCCTGGATCGCGGCCTTGATCCACCACATCGCATAGGTGGACAGACGCACGCCCTTGTCGGGGTCGAAGCGCTTGACCGCGTGCATCAGGCCGATATTGCCCTCCGCGATCAGGTCGTGCATCGGCAGGCCGTAGCCGCGATATTTCCACGCCATCTTCACGACGAGGCGAAGATGCGAGGTGACGAGCTTGTGCGCGGCCTTCACGTCCTGCGCGTCGCGGAAGGCGCGGGCAAGGGCGCGCTCCTCCTCGACTTCGAGGATCGGGAACTTGCCGATCTCGGCCATATACTGCGCGAGTTCGCCGCGCTGGGATTTCGGCGAAAAACCGCTCCGGGGAGCGTAAATGGTCGGCAATCCGACCGTCGGTGCGAATGACATGAAATCACCCTCCTAGGCATGATCTCGTAACGGACCCCATCTGGGCATCCGAGTAAGACGAAAGTAAGGCGTCACCCCCGCTTTTTCAAGGCACCATTTTAACGAAGGTTAACAAAAGAGGGCGCCGAGCCACCCTTAACCTATTGATTTGTATACGCCGTAGGGGTCGTGTTAGAGGCCCCTTATGGCCCTATCGATCCGCCTGCTGGAACAAACCGTAACACGCGACGCCGCCGCCGCCGCCCTGGCCGGGCTGGCGCTCGAAGCCGCGTCGGAAGGCCTCGCCTTGGATCTAACGGCCCAGGCGGGAAGCTTATTCGCCGCCTTCGACGAAGGGCGTTTGGTCGGCGCGGCGGTTCTGGAACTGGACGGGCGCGACGGCCGCGATCATGCGGCGCGTCTCGTCACGTTGATCGTCGGCCGCGCGGATCGCCGCCAAGGGGCGGGGCGTGCCCTGGCGACCAATGCCATCGCCCATGCGATCGCCAAGGGCCGCAGCGCCATCGCGTTCGAAACGCCGGCGGGCGGTGCGGGCGAATCCCTCGCGCGAAATCTCGGCTTTCGCAGCGTCGGCATTCGGCCGGATACGTGGCGCGATGCCGATGGCGGAAGTATCGCGGCAGCGCTTCTGCATCTGGATTTGCGGGGCAACGAATTGCCCGACATCTCGCCCTTCCGCCTGCGCACGGCGCGCGATGCGGACTCGCCCGCGATCATCGACCATATCGCCGCGATCTGGGCCGAGTATCCGGGTTGCGTGATGGATCTCGACGAAGAAAGCGATCTGAAAGCGGTCGCCACGAACTACGCCGCCGAAGGGGGCGCGATCTGGGTCGCGGAAGACGCGAAGGGCAAGCTCGCCGCCACGATCGCGATCAGCCCGTGCGAGGCCGCCCCCGGCGGTATCAAGCTCGGGCGGCTTTACGTCGCCAAATGGGCGCGGCGCCAAGGCCTCGCGGCCAAGCTGCTCGACTTCGCCGAGCGTGCGGCGCGCGCCCGTGGCGCGAGCTTCATGGAACTTTGGAGCGATACGCGCTTCAAGGAAGCCCATGAATTCTACGAAGCGCGCGGCTATACGCGCCTGCCGGGCGAACGCGCATTGCGCGATGCCTCCGACAGTTACGAATATCACTATCGAAAGGCGCTTTAAGCGCCGCGATCGATCGCTTCCCAGGATTGCTTCTTGCGATAGATCGTCGACGGGCTGATTTCCAGGAACGCCGCCGCGCGCGGAATATTGCCGTCGCAAGACGCGATGGCCGCCTCGATCGTCTCACGCTCGGTGATCCATAGCGGGCGGATCGCAGGCTTGGCGCCGGCGGGCAGCGGGGCCGGGGTGGTTTGCGCCGCGTCTTGCGCCTTGGACGGCACGCTTTGCAAGGCGCTTTCGGCCAGATGCAGCGGCAGCATGTCGGCGCGCACGATCTCGCCTTCATGCAGCACGACGACCGAGCGCATCACGTTCTCGATCTCGCGCACATTGCCGGGCCAGCCATAGGTGCGCAGCGCGTATTCGGCGGCCGGGTCGATGTCGCGGAATTGCTTTCCTTCTTCCGCCGCAAAACGACGCAGCGCATGGCGCGCGAGCAAGACCGCGTCGTCCTCGCGTTCGCGCACCGGCGGCAACGCGATCGAGATGACGTTCAAGCGGAAAAACAAATCCTCGCGCAGGCGCCCGGCCTGCACGTCCAAACGCGGATCGCGCGGGCCGCCGCACACGATGCGCGCGTCGGACGGGACCTGCGCCGCCCCGCCCTCGCTTTCGACCATGCCGGTTTCGAGCCAGCGCAGCAGCTTGGTCTGAAGGCCGATTTCCAATTCCGCGACGTCTTCGAGATAGAGCGTGCCGCCATGCGCACGGGCGATGGCGCCGCCGCGCGGCTCGCCGTCGCGGCCGAACAATTCCGCCCCTTGCAGGGCTTTGGGGATCGTCGCGCAGGATAGCGCCACGAACGGCCCGGCGGCGCGTTGCGAGCGGCGATGGATCGCGTCGGCGCAAACTTCCTTGCCGGTGCCGCTTTCGCCGACCACGAAGATCGGCGCGGTGCTGGGCCCAGCACTATCGACGATGCGATAGACGCGTTGCATGGGCAGGGCCGCACCCACCAAACCGAAATAACGGTTACGGCCGAATTCGCTTTCGTAGGTTTCGACCGCGGCACGCAAGCGCCGGCGTTCGAGCGCGTTGCGCATCGTGACCAGCAGGCGGTCGCGCGCGAAGGGTTTCACGACGAAATCGAAGGCACCTTCGCGCATCGCCTCGACCGCGACGGCCAGCGTGCCGGTCGCGGTGACGACCAGCGTTTCGACCGGCAGATCCTGGCGCTTCACCTCTTTCAGCACCGACAAGCCGTTGCCGTCGGGCAGATTAAGGTCGAGCACGACCGCGTCGAAATGTTCCGACCCGAGCAACGACAACGCGGCCGCAACCGTACCGGCGGTCTTCACGCGATAATCGGCCGACCGTAGATATTCCTCGTACAGGGCAGCGGTCGATTCGGAATCCTCGACCACAAGCACGGCAGGGGAGGCGCGCATTGCGGCTTTGATGGCCGATGCGGTGGGAAGTTCGTCATCCATACCCGTATATTGTCCGCGATAAGCCCCCGCCGCTTCAAGGGTATTTCGCGGCGGGCCTTCCCTTTGTCGCGAAAGGGCTCTAGGTTCCCATCGATAACGCACCCGTCGAAAAGCGGGGCGGCGAACAGGGTAGCGGACAGGGTCTGGACGGGTGGAGTATTTCCTCCAGCAATTGATCAACGGGCTGACGCTCGGGGCGATCTATGGCCTCATCGCGATCGGCTACACGATGGTTTACGGCATTGTGGGAATGATCAATTTCGCCCATGGCGAAATCTATATGATCGGCGCGTTCGTCTCGCTGGTCGCTTTCACGATCCTGGGGACCTTCGCCTTCGCCAATCCGGTTCTGGCGATCCTGATCGTGCTGATCGCGGCGATCGTGTTCACTTGCGCCTATGGTTGGACGGTCGAACGGATCGCCTATCGTCCGTTGCGCGGGTCGTTCCGCTTGGCGCCGCTGATTTCGGCGATCGGCGTGTCCATTTTCCTGCAGAACTATGTGCATCTGCTTCAGGGCGCCAAGATGAAGCCCTTGCAGCCGATCGTCACCGGCGGCTTCGTGATGACGGGCGATGGCAGCTTCCCGGTCCGCATCACCTATCTACAGATCGGCATCATCATTGCGACCGTCGTTCTGATGGCCGGGTTCACGCTGTTGATCCACAAGACGAAGCTCGGCCGCGCGCAGCGCGCCTGCGAGCAGGACCGCAAGATGGCGGCGTTGCTGGGTGTGAACGTCGACCGCACGATTTCCATCACCTTCGTGATGGGGGCAGCACTTGCCGCCGTCGCGGGATTGATCTTCACACTCTATTACGGCGCGGTGGATTTCTTCATCGGCTTCCTGGCGGGGCTCAAGGCCTTCACCGCCGCCGTGCTCGGCGGAATCGGCTCGCTGCCCGGCGCCATGCTGGGCGGGTTGCTGATCGGCTTGATCGAGGCGTTTTGGTCGGCCCATTTCCCGATCGCTTATAAAGATGTCGCTGTGTTCGGCATTCTGGTGATCGTGCTGATCTTCCGGCCGACCGGGCTGCTCGGCCGCCCGGACGTGGAAAAGGTCTAACGCATGCCGTTTCCGCAGGCCCTGCGCGAAGCGTTGATGGCGGCCTTTGTGGCCCTGATGCTGGCGGTTCCGCTGATCGGCTTCCGCTTGGCCGACACGATGCAAGGCCTCGCCATCGAAACGCGTTTCGATTGGGTGGCGTGGGGCGTCGGCGCCGTGTTCGCCGGCCGCCTTCTTTTGGGCGTGTTGCGCGGGCGCGGGAATCCGTTCGGCCTTGCGGTCAAACTGCCCGCCTTGCCGCCCAATGCCAGCACGATGTTCGCGCTGGTGCTGGGCGTGTTCGCACTTGTGTTGCCCTTCACGCCGCTGGGCGATCGCTACACGGTCGAACTCGCCATCACGGTGCTGATTTATGTGATGCTCGGCTGGGGGCTCAACATCGTCGTCGGGCTCGCGGGGCTTCTCGATCTCGGCTACGTCGCCTTCTACGCCGTGGGCGCCTATTCCTACGCGCTGTTCGCGATCAATTTCGGCTGGTCGTTCTGGCTGTGCCTGCCGATCGCCGGCGTGCTGGCGGCGATGTTCGGCGTGATGCTCGGCTTTCCGGTGTTGCGCTTGCGCGGCGATTATCTCGCCATCGTCACGCTCGGCTTCGGCGAAATGATCCGCGTCATTCTGCTGAACTGGAAGGAATTCTCGGGCGGGTCGGCGGGGCTCACCTCGATCCCGCGCCCCAGCTTCTTCGGCTTTCCGTTTACGGCAAATCCGGAGCCGGGCCAGACCGCCTTCCACGAATTGTTCGGCCTCGAATTCTCGCCGCTTCAGCGCATCATCTTCCTCTACTATCTGATCTTCGCGCTGGCGCTGCTGACGAATTTCTTCACGCTGCGCATGCGCAAGCTGCCGATCGGCCGCGCCTGGGAAGCGTTGCGCGAGGATGAAATCGCATGCCGGGCGCTGGGCATCAATCCGACCAACGTGAAGCTCTCGGCCTTCGCGCTGGGCGCCATGTTCGGCGGTTTCGCGGGCGCCTTCTTCGCCACGCGTCAGGGCTTCATCAGCCCCGAAAGCTTCAACTTCATCGAAAGTGCCGTCATCCTCGCGATCGTCGTGCTCGGCGGGATGGGCAGCCAGTTGGGCGTGGTCATCGCCGCCGCCTTCCTGATCTTGATCCCGGAATTGCTGCGCGATTTTTCGCAGTACCGCATGATCATGTTCGGCTTCGCCATGGTGCTGATCATGCTGTGGCGTCCGCAAGGCCTCGTGTCGCATCGCGAGCCCTCCATTCGATTGGGGGCGAAAGCATGAGCCTGCTGACGGTCGAACATCTCACCATCCGCTTCGGCGGCCTCGTCGCCGTCGATGACGTGAGTTTCGCGGCGGAGGATGGCCGCATCACCGCGATCATCGGGCCGAACGGAGCGGGGAAGACGACCGTCTTCAATTGCCTGACCGGTTTCTACAAGCCCGATGTCGGGCGCATGTGCCTCAATCGCGACGGTCAGGAATTCCTGCTGGAGCGGATGGACGGGTTCCGCATCGCCGGCCAAGCGGGTGTCGCCCGCACCTTCCAGAATATCCGCCTGTTCCCGCGCATGACGGTGCTGGAGAATTTGCTGGTCGCGCAGCACAACACGCTGCATCGCGCATCGTTCCACACGCTCGCCGGGTTGCTGGGCCTCGCGCGCTATCGCGACGCGGAGAAAGCGGCGGTCGCGCGCGCATCCGAATGGCTCGAACGCGTCGGCTTGCGCCATTTGGCGGACGACGAGGCGGGCAGCCTGCCCTATGGCGATCAGCGGCGCCTGGAAATCGCGCGCGCGATGTGCACGAACCCGCGGCTTCTGTGCTTGGACGAGCCCGCCGCCGGGTTGAACCCGAAGGAATCGGCCGATCTGGCCGCGCTGATCCGCGACATCAAGGCGCGCGAGAAAATCGCCGTGCTGCTGATCGAACACGACATGAGCGTCGTGATGGAGATTTCCGATCATATCGTCGTGCTCGATCACGGCGCCAAGATCGCCGAAGGCAACCCGGCGCAGATCCGCGTCGATCCCGCCGTCATCGCCGCCTATCTCGGCACGGACGAGGAGGACGCGGCGTGACGACCTTGTTGTCGATCGAGCGCGTCAAGGCGCGCTACGGCCCGGTCGAAGCCTTGCGCGGCGTGTCGCTGACCGTCGACGAGGGCGAGATCGTGGCGTTGATCGGCGCCAACGGGGCGGGCAAATCGACGCTGCTGATGACGATTTGCGGCGCGCCGAAGGCGGCCGAAGGCCGTATCGTCTATGCGGGGCAGGACATCACCGGCACCGATCTGCACGACATGGTGAAGCTCGGCATCGCCCAATCGCCCGAGGGGCGGCGCATTTTCCCGCGCATGACGGTGCTCGAGAATTTGCAGATGGGTGCCTATCTGGGCGACGAGCGCAATCTTTCCGGCGATCTGGAGCGCATGTTCGCGCTGTTCCCGCGTCTGGCCGAACGCAAGACCCAGCGCGCGGGCACGATGTCGGGCGGCGAACAGCAGATGCTGGCGATCGGCCGCGCGCTGATGTCGCGCCCGCGCCTCTTGTTGCTCGACGAGCCGTCTTTGGGCCTCGCCCCCTTGCTTGTCGCCCAGATTTTCGCGACGATCCGCGAGATCAACCGCGCGCAGGGCGTGACCGTCCTGCTGGTCGAGCAAAACGCGTATCACGCGTTGCGCCTGGCCCATCGCGGTTACGTGCTCGTCAACGGCGAGATCCGCATGAGCGGGACCGGTCAATCGCTTCTCGACGACCCCGATATCCGCAAGGCGTATCTCGCCGGCGGGCACGGGTGAGGGGGTAACCGATGGGCGTCGCACTGGGCGAATTTTTGGGCATCACGATCGTCTTGTTCGGGGGCGCCTCGTTCCTGATGGGGCAGGCGATCGCGCAGACCTGGCGCCCGTGGTGGCAGATCGTGCCCTATTCGCTGCTGCTGGCGCTGTCGAACCGCTTTCTGTCCTACGCGTTGTTCGAAGGCGAGTTGACGTCGCTTTTCCTGTTCCTGCTCGACTGGGCCGTGCTGGGGGCGCTGGCCGCGTTCGGTTTCCGCGCGACCCAGGTGCGCCTCATGACCCGCCAATACCCGTGGCTCTACGAGCAAGACGGGCTGCTCGGCTGGCGCGACCGCGCCGGCCAATCCGCTTCCGCGACCGGATCCCCGGACCGGTCCCGGACCTGACAACCTTCCGAGGGAACTCCAGAGAGGGAGATCGAACCATGACCATTATGAAGCGCAGAGACCTTCTGAAAGCCGGCGGCGGCTTGGCCGTTGCTTCGCTCGCCGCACCGGGGATCGCGTTCGGCCAAGGCGGCGCGCTGACGATCGGCGTCGCCGGTCCCTTCACCGGCCCCAACGCCGCGTTCGGCGAACAGATGCGCCGGGGTGCCGCTCTCGCGGTCGCCGACCTCAACGCCGCGGGCGGCGTGCTCGGCCGCCAGATGACCGCCGTGTTCGAAGACGACGCCTCGGACGCCAACCAGGCGCGCGCGGCGGCCAACCGTCTGGCGCAGCGCCGCGTGCCGTTCGTGCTCGGCCATTTCAACTCGTCGTGCTCGATCCCGGCCTCGGAAGTCTATGCCGAGGAAGGCATCCTGCAGATCTCGCCGGCCTCGACCAACCCGGTCCTGACCGATCGCGGTCCGAAGTTCCGCAGCGTGTTCCGCGTCTGCGGCCGCGACGACCAGCAAGGTGCGGTCGCCGGCGCCTGGATCGCCCAGCGTTACGCGGGCAAGGCCGTCGCTGTCATTCACGACAAGACGACCTATGGCCAAGGCCTCGCCGACGAAACCAAGAAGGCGATCAACGGCCGCGGCCTGACCGAGCGTCTTTATGACGGCGTGTCGGTGGGCGACAAGGACTTCACCGCGCTCATCACGCGCATGAAGTCGCTGAACGTCGAATGCATCTATTTCGGCGGTCTGCACACCGAAGCCGCGTTGCTCGTGCGTCAGGCGCGCGAACAGGGCCTCGCCGCCCAGCTCGTCTCGGGCGACGGCATCGTCTCGGCCGAGTTCGCGACCATCGCGGGCCGCGCGTCGGACGGCGTCATCATGACCTTCGACAGCGATCCGCGGAAGAACCCGGCCGCCGCCGGCGTCGTGGCGAAGTTCAAGGCGCAGAACTACGACCCGGAAGGCTACACGCTGCTGTCCTATGCGGGCGTGCAAGTCTTCGCCGCGGCGGCGAAGGCGTCGAACGGCACGGCGGTCGCGGGCTTGATCGCGAATCTGCACGGCAAGTCGGTCGATACCGTGATCGGCAGCCTCAGCTTCGACAACAAGGGCGACCTGACGAAGCCGAACTACGTGTTCTACCAATGGAAAGATGGCAAGTACGCGGAGATGTGATCCTCGCGTATCGTCGCCTTTATGGCAAAACGGGAAACGGGGCCGGGCGACCGGCCCCGTTTTTCGTTGGGGCGGTCCTACATCCCCAAGCCCGACAGGTCGCACGCGAGATCCGTGTAGCCCGGATCGGTGACGAGCGCGCGGATGCGCGCGCGCCCCGCGATCATCAGCCGGTAGTCGGTCGCGGCCCCCTCCGCGTTCGTGCGTCGCGCGCCCCGTGCCACGACATCGTAGCCGTGAACGTCGAAACCGTAGCGATCGGCGATGCGCGGCTGGCCGATCGACACGGTGAAGGACCATGTCCAATGCGCGACGGTCCACAGATGCAGCATGCGCATGATCGCGGGCACCAGCATGCGCGGCGCCTTGTCGTGCGCCCAGAGCGACGAGCCCCAGGCCACGGGCACGTCGCGAATGCCCTCGGCCATCGCGCCGAACGACGCGAAACGCTGGCCTTCGGGCAAACGATCCGGGCGTTCGGCCAGCGCCGTCTGATGCGCGAGATTGTCGGCGAGCGAGCCTTCGAGCCAGCGTAAGCGCGACGCGGCACAACCCCAAACCTCGCCCGCCGGGTTCAGCATATAGACGACGAAGGTGTCGTTTTCGGTGGCGCCGGGGTTGAGATGCGGATCGCACGGTTCCGCGAGTTTCGCCCAGCGCGGATCGGCTAGGTTGTGGCGGAATTCCGCCAGCGTTTCCAAATCGAAGCCGACGCGGGGCACGAAGCCGGCTTCCTCCAGAACGGCGCAGAGCGGCGGGGCGACCCGCGCCGAGAGCAGGCGTCGCGCTTCGGGCGGCAACGCCTTGGGGTTCCACGCGTCCAGGAAATGGGGAAGCGTGGTGAGGTCGGTGCGATTCAGAACATCCATAACTCCTTCGTCTTTCTCTCGGGAAAAGGAGCCCGCGCCGCCGCAGCGGTCGGGCAGCCGAGGGCGGGCGCGCGAAGGGGGCGCCGCGAAGGCGGAAATGGCCGCCGGTTCAACCGCGCCGTCACACGCGAGTATTGGTTGTCAGTATGGTCAACGGAAACTTGTATTCAACGGGATTCTTAAGGTTGCGTCGTTCATGGACGCATCAACTCCCGTTGGGCGCGCCCCTAAAGGGGCGTTCAATTGTAGGCGGTAAGGCCGACGACCTGGACCAGCGTCACAACCTGGCGCGTGCCGTCGGGGCCGCGCCGTCCGGCGGCGGCCACGCGCCGATAACGGCCGCGCAAGCCGTTCATCGGAATGTCCATCTCGCGATAGACGGTGCCCTCGGCGCAGGCTTCCAGCACATGGGCGCGGACCATGCGCGCATAGGCGAGGTCGTCGCGCTCCAGCACGTTGCGCCCGATGATCGACGACCGGTCGACCGCGAGCGACGCGCCCGCCCAGAGCGACATGACGTTCTCGCCGTCGACATGGAACAGCGCGCAACGATCGGCCATGCCGCCGCGCAGCGCGTAGCTGGCGATGTCGTCGATATTGCCGGCCGCTTCGCGCGCGAATTGGCCGAGCAGCGGATCCTCGATGCTGTCGAGCGACAACCGGTCGATGACCCAAGGGTGTGCGCGCGACGCAAGCGCCGAGGCGGCGTCGGCCGCCGTCTCCTCCAGCAGATTGATCGCGATGCGCACGTTCAACGGCTGGTCGTTGACCAGCACCATCGCCTCGGTCCCGAAGCATTCGCGCAGATGCTTGGCGCAGGCGAGCAGCGCCTTGTGCGACGCCGCCTCGCGTTCGTAGGTCACGCGGATGCCCTGGCGCAGTACCCCGCCCAGCGAGCGCAGACCGTAGCCGACGGCGTCGATCGTGCCCGGAAGACGATAGGCAAGGCGCAAAGCCGTGGCCGGATCGGGAGCGGCGTGGACCTTGTCGCCGTAAGGCGGGTACCACCAATCGGAATCGGGCCGCGAGGGCGACAGGCGCACCGCCGCTTCCTGGATGCGCGCGCGCATATCGTCGGCGGCTTGGCCGATGCCGGTCACTTCGCCGATGAAGGCGTCGCCGTCGGGCAGCGACTTGGCGATCGCCACGACATAAGCGAGGTCCATCTTCTCGGACTCGCCCCGGCGCAAACGGCCCAACACCTTCTCGTGGCAGCCGGCATAGCGCGCGGCTTCCTTGAGCTCGATTCGCCGGCGGGCCAATGCCTCGAAGAATCGCTCGCTCAGCGACGCGCGCAATTTGTCGACATTGACGGGTTTGGCGGTCGCCATCGAATCAGTGTGGTCCGGCAAGGGATTGACGGCGCTTAGTATGGCAGGGGAGGCCGTCAGAGCAAGGTTTCCGGCGTGCATAGGTAGGCAATCACATCCCCGGGTATGTATTCGGGCGGCGGAATTTTTGTGACCGCGCCGGCGCAAGATTTTTGGCGCGCCCTTTCGGGTGTCGGAATTTTCCATTTCCAGGCAATCGGTTGCACGAATTTCGGGCGATCGCCGCCGCTGTCACAAAACAGCAATCGAACTTCAATAGTTTCGTCGCGAGCGGGGACTACGGTCCGCCCGGGTTCACGCCAGACATTCCCCGTCGCGGCGCATCCGGCCCGAAGCCAAAGGAGGCTCCTTTGAAGTCCAAATCGAAATTCCTCGTCCTCGCTGCGACGGCCGCGATCCTCGCCGCCGCCGGCGCCGCGAACGCCCAGCAAGCGCGCGATCAGATCCGCGTCGTTGGTTCGTCGACGGTTTTCCCGTTCACCTCGGCCGTGGCCGAGCAGTTCGCGCGCGGCGGCCAGTTCCGCGCGCCGATCGTCGAATCGATCGGCACGGGCGCGGGTATCCGCGCGTTCTGCCAGGGCGTCGGCGTCACCCAGCCCGACATCGCGAACGCGTCGCGCCGCATGACGGCGTCGGAATTCGCGACCTGCAAGCAAAACGGCGTCACAGAGATCACGGAACTGAAAATCGGCTTCGACGGCATCGTGATGGCCGTCCGCCGCGGTTCGCCGGCGATCAATCTGACGCGTGAGCATTTCTGGAAGGGCCTCGCCCGCGAAGTGCCGGTCAACGGCCAGTGGGTGCGTAATCCCTACGCGTCGTGGAACCAAGTCGATCCGTCGCTGCCGAGCATCGCGATCGAAGCGATGGGGCCGCCCCCGACGTCCGGCACGCGCGACTCGTTCAACGAGCTCGTGCTGCTCGAAGGCTGCAAGAACGTGCCGGAGATCAAGGCGATCACCGACGCCGCCGAGCGTAACCGCCGCTGCCAGCAAGTCCGCGAAGACGGCAAGTTCGTCGAAGCGGGCGAGAACGACAATCTGATCGTTCAGCGTCTGACGACGGGCGCACCGGGCGCTTTCGGCATCTTCGGCTACTCGTTCCTCGATCAGAACCGCGACCGCATCGAAGGCAAAACCGTCGACGGCGTCGCGCCGACGTTCGAGAACATCGCCGACGGCAAGTATCCGGTGTCGCGCTCGATGTACATCTACGTCAAGAAGGCGCATGTCGGGGTGATCCCCGGCCTTCGCGAGTTCGTGACCGAATACGCTTCCGAGCGTGCGGTGGGTCAGCGCGGCTATCTCGCCTCGCGCGGTTTGATCACGTTGCCGCCCGCCGATCGCGACGCGCAGCGCTCGACGGTGCAAAGCTTGACCAACCTCAACCTGATGTAAGTCTGCGACGCGGCGGGACGGTTCGCGCCGTCCCGCCGGTTTCGTGCCTTCGGGGGAAGTACGACAAATGTCGCTTAGTCTGATTTTCGTGGTTCTGCTGGCCCTATCGGTGGCCGGCTATTACATGGGGCGTGCGGCGGCCGTGAAGGCGTCGGCGATCAAGCGCCAACCGCTTCATTCCTTGAGTTCGTTCCATGGCTGGTACGTCGTGCTTTGGTGCGGCGTTCCCAGCCTTTTGATTTTGGTCCTCTGGATCGCGCTGCAAGGGCCGGTCGTCGAAGTTCTGGTTATCCGCAGCCTCCCTCCGGAACTGCTCGCGGGCGATGTCGGCCTGTTGGTTTCGGAAATTCGCAACGCGGCGGCGGGCGTTACGCAAATCGGCGCCGACTCGAAGGATATCGCCAAGGCGGTCGAGCATTATCGTTGGCTGATGCTGATCGCCGGCGCGGCCTTCTGGGTGGTCGTTCTCGCGGTGGCGATGCTGGGATTGGCCTATGGGCGCTCGCGCATCTCCACCGGATTCCGCGCGCGCAACGCGGTCGAGCGGACGATGGAGATTTTCTTCATGATCGCGTCGATCATCGCGGTGATGACGACGATCGGGATCGTGCTTTCGCTGCTCTTCGAGTCGATCGCTTTCTTCCTGAAGGTCTCGCCGGTCGAATTCCTGTTCAGCACGCAATGGTCGCCGATGATGGCGATCCGCCCCGACCAGGTTGGCGCTTCGGGTTCCTTCGGCGCGGTGCCGTTGTTCGTCGGTACGATGTTGATCGCGACGATCGCGATGCTGACGGCGGTGCCGATCGGATTGATGACCGCCGTCTACATGACCGAATACGCGCCCAAGAGCGTGCGCGCATGGGGGAAACCGGCGCTGGAGGTTCTCGCGGGCATTCCGACCGTCGTCTACGGCTTCTTCGCGGCGTTGACGGTGGCTCCGGCGGTGCGCGATGTCGGCCTCTTCTTCGGTCTCGACGTCGCCGCGCAAAGCGCGCTCGCCGCCGGGATCGTCATGGGTGTGATGTTGATCCCCTTCGTATCGTCCCTTTCCGACGACGTGATCAACGCCGTGCCGCAGACGATGCGCGACGGCTCCTACGCGCTCGGCGCCACCAAATCCGAAACGACGTTGCGCGTGCTGCTGCCGGCGGCGCTGCCGGGCATCATGGCGTCGGTCATTCTCGCCTTCTCGAAAGCGCTGGGCGAAACCATGATCGTCGTGATGGCGGCGGGACTGGCCGCCAACACCACGCTGAATCCGTTCGAATCCGTCACCACGGTGACGGTCTACATTTCGGCGCTGCTGACCGGCGAAGCGGAATTCGACAGCCCCAAAACCTTGGCGTCGTTCGCGCTCGGCTTCGTGCTGTTCGTCGTGACGCTGTCCCTCAATCTCGTGGCCCTCAAGGTCGTCCAGCGCTACAGGGAACAATATGAGTGACGTGACCGCCAACGGCCGCGAGACCCCGGCAACCTTCGCTTCGCCGGCGTACCACTCCAGCGATGCCGCCCGCCGGCATTTGAAGCGGCGCTACGCGGCCGAAGCGCGGTTCCGCGCATTCGGCATCGCCGCGATCGTCTTCTCCGGTCTTGCGCTGATCGTTCTGCTCTGGTCGATCGTCTCGCAGGGCTATACGGCCTTTCAGCAGACCCATATCAAGATCGAGGTCGAGTTCTCGCCCGACAACATCGCGCCCGCGGGCACGGTCGAACGCCAGCGTTTGATGGGCGGCGATTATCGCGCCGTGCTCTTCGACGCCCTCGATCGCAAATGGTCCGACGTGACCGATCGCGACGGTCAGCGGCTGCTCGAAGGATTGTTCGGCTCCGGCGCCGAGGTCCAGCTGCGCGACATGGTCGTCGCCGATCCTTCGCTGATCGGGCGAAAGCAGGCGGTTTGGCTGCTCGCGCATTCCGATGTCGACATGTACGTCAAAGGCCATGTCGGCGCCGACGAACGCAGCGGCGGTCGCTTGACCGATCGTCAGATCGCGTGGATTTCCGACCTGAAGAAATCGGCCTCGCTCTCGGTTCTCTTCCATCCCCGTTTCCTCACCGGCGCCGACAGCCGAGATCCGGAGATGGTGGGCGTCCTGGGCGGCGTCGTCGGATCGATCTTCACTCTGGCGATTTGTTTCGTTCTCGCGTTCCCGCTGGGCATCATGGCGGCGGTCTATCTCGAGGAATACGCGCCGAAAAACTGGTTCACGGAGATCGTCGAGGTCAACATCAACAATCTCGCGGCGGTGCCGTCGATCGTGTTCGGGTTGCTCGGCCTCGCCGTTTTCATCGGCTTCTTCGGCATGCCGCGCTCGACGCCGCTCGTCGGCGGCTTCGTGCTCGCATTGATGAGCTTGCCGACCGTGATCATCGCGGCGCGCGCGGCGATCAAGGCCGTGCCCCCGTCGATCCGCGAGGGCGCGCTGGGGATCGGCGCGTCGAAGATGCAGATGATCTTCCATCACGTGATCCCGCTGGCGATGCCCGGAATTCTGACCGGCACGATCATCACGATGGCCCATGCGCTGGGCGAAACGGCGCCGCTGCTGATGATCGGCATGGTCGCCTTCATCACGGACGTGCCCGGCGGCGCGCTCGACGCCGCGACCGTGCTTCCGGTTCAGATTTTCATGTGGGCCGACAATCCCGAGCGCGGGTTCGTCGAGAAGACGTCGGCGGCGATCATGGTCTTGCTCGCGTTCATGCTCGTCATGAACGGAACGGCGATCTGGCTGCGCAAAAAATTCGAACGGCGGTGGTAGGAATCATGGACATCAATCAGTTGGAATCGGCTGGAACCGTGTCGAGCATGGGGACCGCCGTCGCGGCCGGAAGCCGGTTTCCGGTCAAGATCGAGTGCCGGGACGTCAAGGTGTTCTATGGCGCCAAACAGGCGTTGAAGTCGGTCGATATCGACATCCGCGAGAACCAGGTGACGGCCTTCATCGGACCGTCGGGTTGCGGCAAGTCGACCTTCTTGCGCTGCTTGAATCGCATGAACGACACCGTGGCGTCGGCCCGGGTCAGCGGTTCGATCAAGATCGGCGGCGACGACATCTACGATCCGCGGATCGACGTCGTTCAACTGCGCGCGCGGGTCGGCATGGTGTTCCAGAAACCGAACCCGTTCCCCAAGTCCATCTACGAGAACATCATCTACGGCCCCCGCATCCACGGCATCGCCAAAACCAAGGCCGATTTCGACGTCATCGTCGAGCGGTCGTTGCGCGGCGCCGGTTTGTGGGACGAGGTGAAAGATCGTCTCAACGAGTCCGGTACGGGACTTTCCGGCGGCCAGCAGCAGCGCCTTTGCATCGCGCGGGCGATCGCGGTCAGTCCCGAGGTGATCCTGATGGACGAGCCGTGCTCGGCGCTCGATCCCATCGCGACCGCGCATGTCGAGACGCTGATCGACGAACTTCGCGCGAATTTCACCATCGTTATCGTGACCCACAACATGCAGCAGGCGGCGCGCGTATCGCAGCGCACGGCGTTCTTCCATCTCGGCACGCTGGTCGAGGAGGACGATACCGCCGCCATCTTCACGAATCCCCGCGACGAGCGCACGCAGGGCTATATTACTGGCCGCTACGGCTGAGTTCCGGGGGGAGACGACAAATGGGTAACGATCACATCGTCCGTTCCTACGACGAGGAACTCAACCGCCTTACCGGGCTGCTCGCGCGTATGGGCGGGCTGGTCGAGGCCGAGCTCGCCGGCGCGATCGAGGCGGTTTCCTCGCGCGACGCGGAACTCGCCACGCGCACCGTGCGTTCCGACGCGCGGGTCGACGAACTCGAACGCGAAATCGGCGAACAAGTCGTGCGCGTGATGGCGCTGCGCCAGCCGGTCGCCAGCGATTTGCGCTTGGTGCTCGGCAGTTTGCGCATCGCGGGCGATCTCGAGCGCTCGGCCGATTACGCCAAGAACGTCGCCAAACGCGCCGTGGCGCTCGCCCAGTTGCCGATCCTGCGCCCCGTGCACGCGATCCCGCGCATGGGAACGGTGGTGCGCGAAATGCTGAAGGACGTGCTCGACGCCTTCGCCGCGCGCGACGTCGCCAAGGCGGTCGCGGTGTGGAACCGCGACGAAGAACTCGACGAAATGCACGGCTCGCTGTTCCGCGAACTCGTGACCTACATGATGGAGGATCCGCGCAACATCACCGGGTCCACCCATCTTCTGTTCATCGCCAAAAACATCGAACGTATCGGCGATCACGCGACCAATATCGCGGAAACGATCCACTATCTCGTCAAAGGCGTGCCGCTGGCCGGCGAACGTCCCAAAGGCGATGGGACGTCGTTCTCCACGGTGGGTGCCGAGGGGGCGCAATGAAAGAAGCGACCGCGAAACCGCATCTGACCGTCGTCGAGGACGAAGCCGCCCTCGTCGAACTGCTGCGCTACAATTTCGAGAAAGAGGGGTTTCGCGTCACGACGGCCACCGACGGCGAAGCCGCCTTGGTGTCGATCGCGGAATCCAAACCCGATTTGGTTGTCCTCGATTGGATGCTGCCGCATGTCTCCGGCCTCGAAGTTTGCCGCCAGCTGCGCCGCAAATCGGAAACCCGCGATCTGCCGATCATCATGCTGACGGCGCGCGGCGAGGAAGCCGACCGCGTGCGCGGCCTGGAAGTGGGCGCCGACGATTACGTCGCCAAGCCGTTCAGCCCGTCGGAGCTGATCGCGCGGGTGCGCGCGGTGCTGCGCCGCGCGAAGCCGTCCTCGGCGCAGGATCTGCTGACCTTCGGCGGGCTGGTGATGGATCTGTCCGCCCATCGCGTGCTGCGCGACGGAAGATCGATCCATCTCGGCCCGACGGAATTCCGCCTGCTGCGCTTCCTGCTGGAGCGCCCGGGCCGGGTTTATAGCCGCGAGCAATTGCTCGACGCCGTGTGGGGCCGCGACATCTATGTCGAGCCGCGTACGGTCGACGTGCATATCCGCCGCTTGCGCAAGGCAATCAACGCGCCGGGCGAACTCGACTTGATCCGCACGGTGCGCTCGGCCGGTTACGCGCTGGACGAAACCACGGACGCTTAGAGCGCGACGAGGAGGCGTTCCCATTCCAGGGCGCGCCGCGCCCAAGTGCCTTCTTCGCGCATCGCCTTTGCGGCATGCGCGCGCTCCGCGCGCCATTTGGCGGGTTCGCGCTTGCGTGCGTCGATCGCGGCCGCCAGGATTTCCAGATAGCGGCGCACGAAGGCGTCGTCGCCGAGTTTGACGGGGTCGATGGCGGCGAGCTTGCCGAATCCCATCGTCGCTTCCGGCAGCGCGCCCAAGCGGCTCGACACCACGTCGAGTCCGGCGGCGACGGCTTCCATTGCGGCGATGCAGCCCGTCTCCGCGAAGACGGACGGATAGGCGAGGAAATCCGCGCGCGCGAGTTCCCGCGCCAGATCGCGTTGCGGGATCGAGCCGCGCAGATTCACACCCGGCATGTCGCGGACATACTGCGCAAGCTGCGCGAAAGGATCGTCCTTGGCGGCGACCTGATAGACGGCGAGGCTGGAGAAAACGTCCAGCGTTGTGCCGGGGAACATGTCGCGGATACGCGGGAACACGCCCAGCAGCACCGTCAGCCCGCGGAACGGCGTCGAGGTGTAGACGAGACGCGCGGGCGCGTCGCCGGTGCCGAATTCGATATCCTCGAACACCGGTGCGATCGCGTTGCGGCGGATGCGCGTGGCGGCGGGATCGAGGCGATAGGTCTCGATCATCTTGGCGCGGTGCCAATCGGAAATCGCGACGACCAAATCCCAGGGCGACGGATCCGACAGCGCGAACATTGCCGGCTGGTCGTGGGCATGCTGCGTCCACAGCAGCAGCTTGGCGCGATCGGGCAAGGCCTCGCGCAAAGCCCGGCCTGGCCCGGCGTCGTTCAAGACGATCGTCGCGTCGAAGCGCCGGCCGGCCAGCGCCTCGGCGGGGTCGCCGCCATGGCTTTCGGCCGTCACGCCATCGACCATGCCGGGCTGCGTCGTCGCGGTCAGCGTGGTGACGCGATGGCCGCGCGCGGCAAGGCGCCTTGCGAGATACGCGAAGCCCGATTGCGAGCCGCCGAGGGCTTGGTGATCCGGCGTGTCGGGCCGGAAATCCAAATCCGACGGATCGACGAAGCAAATATTCAACGGTGCGGGCTTCACCTCGATACGCGGCGTCGCGGGAACGCCGTCGCGCATCTTCGCGTAAGCGTCTTCCAGCGCATGCGCCATCGCGGCGGGATCGAACAACGGCGACGACGCGCGGTTCGCCAGCGAAGCCTTCAGCGCGGCGAGCTTCGCGGGATCGCTTGCCAGCGCGATCGCTTCGGATTCGTAGTCGTCGGGTGCGACGATGCCGCCCGCTTGACCCGCCGCTTTGGCCAGCGACGCGGCAACGCGCGCGGGGAAGGCTTCGCGCATGGCCGTCAGGATCGGCACGCCGACCCAGAGCGCGTCCGACGCCGTCGTATGCGCGCCATAAGGATGCGTGTCGAGTACGAGATCGGCGAGCGACAGGCGCGCGAGGTGCTTGTCGAGCGGCAAAGGCGGGGCGAAGACAAGGCGTGCGGGATCGATCCGTTGCGCCTTCGCGCGCACGCGCAAATTCGCGGCGGCGGGACCGTCCATCAGCCACAGCACGCTGTCCGGCACGGCGGCGAGAATGCGCAGCCACCCGTCGAACACGGAAGGCGTCAGCTTCCAGACATGGTTGAAGCAGCAATAGACGAAGCCGCGTTCGGGCAGGCCCGCCTCAAGGCGCGTGGGGATCGCGGCGACCGGGCGCTTCCGGTCGTTGGGCTGATAGCTATGTGGTAAGCGCCAGACGCGCTCGGTCCAGCCATCCTCCGCGCCCGGCGGGATCGTCGTCGGATCGGCGAGAACCCAATCGACGCAAGCATCGCCGGTCGTCGCCGGATAGCCGAGAAATTCGACGATCACCGGGGCGGGCTTGCGCCGGACGATGCCGAAACGGTTGCGCTCGACATAGCCCATCAGATCGACCAGCACGTCGAGTTTATCGTTCGCAATACGTGCCGCTGCCGCGTCGTCGTCGAGGGCGGCGATATCGACGAAATCTCCGGCGGCGGCGATGCGCGCGCGCTCGGCGCTGCGGTCGTCGGGTCCGTAGGAATAAAGGAAGAGCTCGATCTTCGAGCGATCGTGTTGCTCCAACACCTCCGCCAGCAAATGCGTCGTCGCGTGGCGGCGGAAATGTTCGGAGAGATAGCCGATCCTTAGTTTGCCGCCGGCCGACGGTTCGAGCGCCACGCGCGTCACCGGCGCTTGGCGGCGCGCCCAACGTTCGGCCATGTCGCGCGAAGTGCCGGGATCGAGATCGAGGAAGAAGCCGACGAAGGGCGGCAGCACCGATCCGCCGTCGATGCGCAAACGCAATTCGGCTTCCAGCGTTTCGGTTTCGCGCCAATCGGCAATGTCGCGCGCGAGCATCAGCAACTCGGCGAGCGGAACGGGATCGGCGGGGTCCTGCGCCGCCGCCGTCGCGAACACGCCGCGCGCTTCGTCGCTCTTGCCGAGGCGCCGCAGGATGCGGCCGTAGTTCAAGCGCACGCCCTGATCGTCGGGCGCGAAATGCATCGCGCGTTCGAACTCCACACGCGCACCCGCGAGATCGCCCTTCGCCGCCAAGGCGCGGCCGCGCTCTGTTGCCGAAACGGCACGACTGCCCGCCAAATGGGCGGCGATGGCGGTGGCGAGCGCATGATCGGGCACGCGTAGAAGTACGGCATCGACTTCGTCGCCCGCTTCGTCGAATCTGCCAAGGCCGACGAGCAATGCGGCGCGGTTGGCGCGCACGTTGTCGATCGTCGGATCGAGAAGCAGCGCGGTTTCGTACATGGCGCAAGCGCGCGCGATATCGCCGGTATGTTCGACCGCGTAGCCTGCCAGCGCGTGCGCGGGCGCGTGATCGGGTTCTTCCGCGATCCACGCGTCGCCCGCCGCGACCGCCGCCGCCCAGTCGCCGCGCGTCGCGGCGTCGCGCAATTCGTTTTCGTGCCGATTCATGCCTTGGCGAATCTCCTCGCCCCCCTATGATGGCAGGGAAATGACCAAGCCGCATCTGACGCCTGATCCGCATTTCCTGTCCGCCACCGCCGCCCGCGCCGCGATGGATTCCGGCAAGCTCGATTCCGAAACGCTGCTGAAGGCGTGTTTCACGCGTATCTCGATGCGCCAGCCCGCCGTCCAGGCGTGGGAGGCAATCGAGCGCCAAGACAGCGTCCAGCGCGCGATGGCTTTGGACAAGGTCGCGCGCCAATCGCCGTTGCACGGCATTCCGATCGGCGTGAAGGATCTGGTCGAGACGGCGGCGCTGACCACGAGCTACGGCTCGCCGATCTATCGCGGGCACAAGCCGGGCAAGGATGCGGCGTGCGTGAAGGCATTGGTGGCGCATGGCGCTATCCTGCTGGGCAAGACGGTGACGACCGAGTTTGCCTATTTCACGCCCGGCCCGACGGCCAATCCCCACGGCCTGGACCACACGCCCGGCGGCTCGTCCTCGGGCTCGGCGGCCGCCGTCGCCGACGGGCAAGTCAGCATCGCCATCGGCACGCAGACGGCGGGCTCGGTCATCCGGCCGGCGGCGTTCTGCGGCGTCGTCGGCTATAAGGGCACGTCCGGATGGGCGCCGATGGAGGGCATCAAGCCGCTTTCGCCCACGCTCGACACGCTGGGTTTCTTCACGCGCGCGGTCGCCGATCTGGATTTGATCCGCCGCGCTTTCGGCAACAAGCCGATCCCCGGTCTGGCGGAAGCGCCGTCGGGCCCGCCGCCGCGCATCGCCTTCTGCCGCACGCCCTGGTGGGACCAGGCCGACGAGGACACCAAGCGCCTGTTCGAGCGCGTCGTGGTCAAGCTTTCCAAGGAAGGCGCCCGGATCGGCCAATACGACATGCCGCCGGAGTTCGAAGGGCTCAACGACGCGCAACTCGCGATCATGACCAAGGAAGCGTCGCGCGGCTTCGTCGAGGAGCGGAAATTCCACGCCGATAACCTGTCGCCGCAATTCCGCGACATGCTGGCGAAGGGCGACACGATCGGCGTTCGCGAGGAAACGGCCGCAAAGGCGCTCGCGACCAAGTGCCGGAACCTGCTGTCGCATGCGTTCCGCGACTTCGACTTGATCCTCACGCCCGCCGCCCCAGGGGCGGCGCCCAAGGGCCTCGCGCGCACCGGCGACCCGGTGTTCAACCGCGCCTGGACGCTGCTCGGCAATCCGTGCATCGCGCTGCCGGCGGGCAAGAACGCGGGCGGCTTGCCGCTCGCCGTCCAACTCGTCGGGCCGTCGGGCGAGGATGTGGAAACGATCCGCCACGCCGCTTGGGTCGAAGCCGCCTTACGCGATTAACGCAGATGGCAGGCCACTTGGTGGCCGGAAGCGGCTTCGTGCAAGACCGGTTCCTCGGCCTTGCAGCGATCGACAGCGTAAGGGCAGCGCGTGTGGAAGCGGCAGCCGGAGGGCGGATTGACCGGCGAAGGCACGTCGCCCGCCAGGATGATGCGCTTGCGCTTGGTCGTCGGATCGGGTTGCGGGGCGGCCGACAGCAGCGCTTCGGTGTAGGGATGTTTGGGCGCGGCGAAGATCGATTTCTTGTCGGCGATCTCGACGATCTTGCCGAGATACATGACCGCCACGCGATGGCTGATATGTTCGACGACCGCGAGATCGTGGGCGACGAACAGGTAGGAGAGGCCGAATTCTTCCTGCAGATCCATCAGCAGATTGACGACCTGCGCCTGGACCGACACGTCGAGTGCCGAGACGGGCTCGTCGGCCACGATCAGCTTGGGCCGCACGGCCAGCGCGCGCGCAATGCCGAGGCGCTGACGCTGCCCGCCGGAGAACTCGTAGGGATATTTCGCCATCTGCTCGGCGCGCAAGCCCACCTTCTCGAACAGCCAAGCAACGCGCTCGCGCGCTTCCTTGCCCGTCGCGATGCCGAAATTTTCCAGCGGCTCGGCGACGATGGCGCCGGCGGTCAAGCGCGGCGACAGCGACGAATAGGGATCCTGGAAGACGACCTGCAATTGGCGGCGATGGGGCCACATTTCGCGCCGCGACAGCGCGTCGATGCGTTCGCCCATCAGCCGCACGGAGCCGGAATCGGGCTCGATCAGTTTCAGGATCGTCTTGCCGGCGGTCGATTTGCCGCAACCGCTCTCGCCGACCAAGCCCAGCGTTTCGCCCGCATTGACGTGGAAGGTAATGCCGTCGACCGCGTGAACCTTCGCGGCGACGCGTTGCAGCACGCCCTTGCGGATCGGGAAATGCTTCTTGAGGTCGACGACCTGCAGGATCGGTTGCGCGGTCATGGCAGATTGGCGCTTTCGAAACAGGCGGCGAAATGCGCGGGCGCTTTCGCTTCGAACACGGGCGCTTCCTTGCGGCAACGTTCCTTGACGAAGGCGCAACGCTCGGCGAAGGCGCAGCCGATGATCGGTTGATTGAGGCGCGGCACGATGCCGGGAATTTCGGTCAGGCGCTTGGCCCCGCCGGCGAGGCGCGGGATCGAGCCCATCAGCCCGCGCGTATAGGGGTGCATCGGCCGCGCGAACAGATCGGCGACCGTCGCTTCCTCCACCTTGCGGCCCGCATACATCACCACGACGCGCTGCGCCGTTTCCGCGACCACGCCCAGATCGTGGGTGATCAGCACGATCGCCGCGCCGACCTGTTCCTTCAGTTCGAGCATCAATTCGAGGATTTGCGCCTGGATCGTCACGTCGAGCGCGGTCGTCGGCTCGTCCGCGATCAGCAGCTTGGGCTTGCAGGCGAGCGCCATCGCGATCATCACGCGCTGGCGCATGCCGCCGGAAAGCTGGTGCGGGTATTCCTGCGCCCGGCGCTTGGCCTCGGGGATGCGCACGATTTCCAGCATCTCGACCGCGCGCGCCTGCGCGTCCGCCGCCGACAGGCCTTGATGCAGTTCCAGCGTCTCCGCGATCTGATGGCCGACCGTCAGGACCGGATTGAGGCTGGTCATCGGCTCCTGGAAGATCATCGAGATTTCGTTGCCGCGGATCTTGCGCATCTCCGCTTCGCTCGCGGTCAGCAGATCGCGGCCTTCGAAGCGGATGGCGCCCGACACGATGCGCGCGGGCGGCGAGGGCAGCAGGCGCAGCACCGACATCGCCGTGACCGATTTGCCGCAGCCGCTTTCGCCGACGACCGCGAGCGTTTCGCCGGGGGCGACCGAATAGGACACGCCGTCGACCGCGCGCACCACGCCGTCACTGGTGAAAAACCAGGTGCGCAGGTCTTCGATTTCAAGAAGGGGCGTCGTCGTCATAGGCGGCGTGCCAATCGCGGATCGAGCGCATCGCGCAACCCGTCACCCAAAAGATTGATCGCCAGCACGGTCAGCGACAGGAATACCGCCGGGAAGGCGATCAGATGCGGGCGGACGGAGAACACGGCGCGCGCTTCCGCGATGATATTGCCCCAAGTCGGGATCGAGGGCGGCAGACCGGCGCCGATGAAGGATAGGATCGCCTCCGTGATGATCGCGGAGGCGCAAATGTAAGTGGCTTGCACCACCAAGGGCGCCACGGTGTTGGGCAAGATATGGCGATAGAGGATTTTGACGGTCGACGTGCCGGAGGCGACCGCCGCTTCGACGAAGGGCTGTTCGCGCAAGGTCAGCACCACGCCGCGCACAAGCCGGGTGACGCGCGGCACTTCGGCGATCGCGATCGCGATGATGACGTTTTCGAGGCTCGCGCGGGTCAGCGCCATCAGCGCGATGGCGAGGAGGACCGCGGGGATCGCCATCAGCCCGTCCATCACGCGCATCAGCACCGCGTCGATCCAGCGGTTGAAGCCGGCGATCAGGCCGAAGAACAACCCGGCCCCCACCGCCAGAACGGCGACGGCGATGCCGACCATCAGCGAGGCGCGCGCGCCATAGACGACGCGGCTATAGACGTCGCGGCCCAGATGGTCGGTGCCGAACCAGTAGGTTTCCGACGGCGGACGGAAACGGCGGATCGGCGACAGCGCCGTCGGGTCGACCGTGCCGAGATAGGGGGCGAGCAGCGCCATCGTCAACGCCGCGAGCAGCAAGCCGCCGCCCAGCACGATCGACAGATTGCGCCGCCACCACGGGCGGCGTTTGCCGGCGAGGGCGGAAGCGGGGGCGGGGCCGACGGCGGTCAGGGCCATCGGATCAATACCGGATACGCGGGTCGAACAGCGTGTAGCTGAGATCGACCAGCAGATTGATGAGCACGTAGACGAAGGCGAACATCAGGATGACGCCCTGGATGATCGGATAGTCGCGGCGCAGGATCGCGTCGACCGTCATGCGGCCCAGGCCCGGGATCGCGAACACGCTTTCCGTCACCACCACGCCGCCGATCAGCAGTGCCACACCGATACCGATGACAGTGACGATGGGCACGGCCGCGTTCTTCAGCGCATGGCCCAGCAGCACCTTGTCGGTGCGCAGGCCCTTGGCGTTGGCGGTGCGGATGTAGTCCTGCGCCAGCACGTCGAGCATCGCGGCGCGCGTCATGCGCGCGATCAGCGCGATATAGATGGTGCCCAGCGCCAAGGCCGGCAGGATCAACTGGCGCAGGAAGGGCCAGAAACCTTCGCGGATCGAGGTGAAGCCCTGCACCGGCAGCCAGTCGAGCTCCAGCGCGAACAGGAAAATCAGCAGATAGCCGAGCACGAAGACGGGGACCGAAAAGCCGAACACGGCGAAGCCCATCACCAGCCGGTCGATCCAGCCGCCCGCGCGCCACGCCGAGACGACGCCCAGCGGGATGGCGACGGCGACGGCGAAGATCAACGTGACTATGGACAGCGAAATCGTCGCTTCCAGGCGCTGGCCGATCAGCGTCGACACCGGAATGCCGGAAAAGATCGACGTGCCGAGATCGCCGTTCAGGATCGCCCAGAGCCAAGTGCCGAAGCGCACATGGAAAGGCTGGTCGAGCCCCAGCGCGATACGCACGCGCTGGATGTCGTCGACCGTGGCGAGATCGCCCGCGATGATCGCGGCCGGATCGCCGGGCGAGAAATAGAGCAGCGAGAAAACGAAAAGGGCCACCACCCCCATGACGGGGATGGTGGCCAGAAGACGGCGGACGACGAATGCGAACACGTACCGACCCTGTCGTCCGCTTGTGACGTTAGCGCTTGTCGACGTTCCAGAAGAACGGCACGGGCGAGATCAGCACGCCCGAGATGTTCTTACGATAGGCGGTCGGCTGCTGGAACATGCCCGTCGTGACGTAGGGCGCTTGTTCGTAGGCGCGCGCTTGGATCTGCTTGGCGACTTCGATCTGCGCCGCCGGGGTCGGGGCGGCGAGCCAGGCGTTGCGCAGTTCCTCGATACGCGTATCGGTCGGCCAGCCCGGCCACGCGGCAGCACCGTTGCCGCGCAAAGGCGCGTGCAGCGCCGGGTTCACCAGATCGGGCCCGACCCACCACGTATGGAAGATCGACCAGCCGCCTTGTTCGGGCGCGTTGCGATTGGCGCGGCGCGCGAGCACCGAACCCCAATCCGTCGCCACGAGTTCGACGTTCATGCCCAGCCGCTTCAGCAGATCCTCCGTCACGAGGCTTTGCGTGTGGTTGGTCGGAATGTCGGTCGGCGAGATGATGATGACCTTTTCGTTCTTGTAGCCCGACGCCGCGAGCAGCGCCTTGGCGCGGTCGAGATTGCCGGCGGCGCCTTCGATGCCCACATCCGACGCCAGCGGCGTGCCGCAGGAGAAGAAGGATTTGCAGGCCTTGTAGTATTCCTTGTTGCCGACGACGGCCTGGAGATATTCCTCCTGGTTCACGGCCATCATGACCGCGCGGCGCACGGCCGGGTTGTCGAACGGCGGATGCAGATGGTTGAAGCGCGCCATCATGATCGAGCCGACCGGGTCGATGTTCTTGATCTCGATGTCGCGGTTGCGCGCGAGCTGGGGCAGCAGGTCGAAGATCGGCTGTTCCCACCAATCGACTTCGCCTTGGCTCAGCGCCGCCGAAGCGACCGCCGCGTCGGGAATGATGCGCCATTCGACGCGGTCGACCTTCACGACTTTGCCGCCGGCGGCCCAGGACGGGGCTTCGCTGCGCGGCTTGTAGTCGGCGAAGCGCTCGTAGACCGCGCGCTGGCCGGGCACCCACTGGTCGCGCACGAAACGGAACGGGCCCGAGCCCGTCGCGTCGGTGATCGGCGTCGCGGGATCGGTGTTGGCGATGCGCTCGGGCATGATGAACGGCACCTGGCTCGACAATTTGCCGAGCGCGTCGATCATCAGCGGGAAGGGCGTCTTCAACTTGATCGCGAAGGTCAGATCGTTGACCGTCTCGTAGGAATCGACCGAGGCGGCGAGCGTCTGGCCGAAGGAATCGCGCGCCGTCCAGCGGCGGATCGAAGCGGCGGCGTCGGCACCCTTCACCGGCGTGCCGTCATGGAACTTCATGCCGTCGCGCAAAGTGAATTCCCAGCGCAGACCGTCGGCGCTGGTCGTCCATTTGTCGACCATCTGCGGCTGGATTTTGAAATTCTCGTCGGTCGCGAACAGCGTGTCGTAGACGAGATAGCCGTGGTTGCGCACCACGTAGCCGGTCGTCGCGACGGGATCGATCGCGGGCAGATTCGAGTGCGGGATGAACCGCAGCACCTTTTGCTGCGCGTCCGCCGTGCCGACACCGCCGGTCAAGCCGGCGATCAACGCGATCGCGCTGGCGGCGGCGAGCCGCTTCAAAGTGGTTTTCATGGAAGCCTCCTGAAAAGCCGGTCCTGTTCAATCTCGCGACGGTTTATCCGGCGCGTCGTCTTTGCGGGCCGCGGCGGATTCATGCCGCAGCGCACCCAAAGCATGCCAAGGTGGCGAAGGGCGATCAAGCGTCTCGCGCACGCGGCGGCGTGAACGGACCGGGATCGAGCGGGTAAATTGGGCGGCTCAAGTTCCGGTAATTTAGCTTGGTGTTGTCCGATGTGGTGACGCCTTCGCCATCCAGCGTGAAGGTCGCGCGCGCCAAAGGCGCGAAACCGGCACGATAGTGAATGCGCGATTTCAGCAACAGGTAGCGTCTTTGCGCCGGATCGATACCGTTGGCGGTGAAGATGCCGGTATCCCAGGGCTCGTGATGGCGCGAGCAGACGACGATCTCCATGCCCGCCGTGCGGAACACCGCCGTCGGGCCGGTATCCACCATCACGCCGGTGTACATCGGCCCTTCGACGCGCCAGCGCCCGTCGGCGAGGTTCTGCACCGTGCCGGTCAGGCGTAGCGGCTTGGGCGCCAAGTTCAACGCCGGCATCGGCGATTTACCGCCGAGGTCGAGCGTGAGCGTGGCCCCCTTGCCGGCGGCGAACATCTTTTGCACCGCATCCGCATCCCACACCGTGGCGACGGCGACGCCGTCGAGCCCCGCCGCGAGCACGGCGGCGATGACCTTCATCACGTCGGACGTGCCGCCGGAGCCGACGTTGTCGGCGTGGTCGAGCAGTACGATCGGGGCGGCGTTCAACTCGCGCGCTTGCGCGATGGCGCCACCGAGCGGGCGGTGGACATAGATGAATTCCTTGCGCTGGTCCCAGACGCGATCGGCAAGGTCTTGCGCCGCATCGCGCGCGGCCTGCGCGTCACCATCCGCGACGACGATCGTGGCGCTGCCGGCGATGGGAATATCCGACAATGCAAAACCGCCGAACACGGTCGCGCAGAGAATACCGGGTCGCGCTTCAAACTCGGCCGCGCGTTCGACCATCGCCTTCATCGGCTGATCGGCCGTGCCCTGCCGCAAGGTTTGCGACAGCAGCGGCGTGGGCGCCCAGGCTTGGACCGGCTGACATTTGCCGTCCATCGCGTCGAGCACGACGCGGCCCACACGCTCCGCCACTTCGTACATGTCCACGTGGGGATAGGTCTTGTAGCCGATCAACGCGGTGCAATTCTCGACCATCGCTTGGGAAAGGTTGCAGTGCAGATCGCAGGTCACCGCGATGGGCAAGCCCGGCCGCTTTTCGCGAATTCGGCGCAGCAATTCGCCTTCGCCGTCGTCGGTATGTTCGGGCACCATCGCGCCGTGCAGATCGAGCAACGCGCCGTCGATCGTGTCGTCCAGTGCGTCCAAAATCGCGCCGACGACTTTTTCGTAGGCGTCGCGCGTGACCTTGCCGCCGGGCATCGCTTCGCCCGCGACGGGCGTTACGATTTCGGCGCCGCGTTCGCGGGCGAGTTTCATATAGGCGGCCAGCGGCATGCGCGTATCCGCGTATGCTTTCACCACGTCCTCGCCCCATTGCAGCCCCCACGCCTCGAACCGCGCCAGATCGGTCACGATCGGCGAGAACGTGTTGGTCTCGTGTTTGAACATCGCGAGCAGCAGACGCATGGGGGCTATGACCGTCGTTGGAATCTATTCATTTGTCGCAAGCCGCGTGCCAGCATAGCCGAAGCCCGGGAGGCGACGTAATGTCCGATTTGGCGTTTCTGTCCGTCCGCGAATATCTCGCGGGCTATGCGCGTAAAGCGTTCTCGCCGGTCGAGGTAACGCAAGCGTGCCTGGACCGGATCGCCGCGCGGAACGGCGAACTCGCCGCATTTTGTCTGGTCGATGCGGATTCGGCGCTTGCCTCGGCGCGCGCGTCCGAAGCGCGCTGGGCGAAAGGCGAACCGCAAGGCACGCTCGATGGCGTGCCAGCGACGATCAAGGATTTGCTGATCACCGCGGGCTGGCCGACCTTGCGCGGATCGAAGCATGTCGATCCCAAGGGCCCATGGACCGAAGACGCACCGGCCGTCGCGCGGTTGAAGGCCGCGAACGCGGTACTGCTCGGCAAGACGACGACGCCGGAGTTCGGCTGGAAGGGGATCGGCGATTCGCCGCTGACCGGCATCACCCGCAATCCATGGAACAAGGACCGTACCGCCGGCGGATCGTCCGCCGGGGCGGCGGTGGCGGCCGCCTGCGGCATGGGCGCCTTGCATGTCGGCACCGATGGCGGCGGATCGATCCGCATGCCCGCCGGGTTCTGCGGCATTTTCGGATTGAAGCCGAGCTTCGGCCGCGTCGCGGCCTATCCGTCCAGCCCCGCCGGTTTGCTCGCGCATATCGGGCCGATGGCGCGTGGCGTGGAGGATGCCGCGCGGATGATGGAAATCATCGCGCATCCCGACGATCGCGATCCGTTTTCGCTGCCGCAAGACCCGGGCTCGTGGCTGCTCGATCTCGAGAAGGGCATCAAGGGCCTGAAAATTGGCTATTCGCCGCGCTTCAAAACCGTCGCGGTCGATCCGCAAATCGCGCGTGCGGTGGACGACGCGGCGAAAGTGTTGACCGGGCTCGGCGCGATCGTTGAACCGGCGGAGCCGGAATTCGACGTCGCCGAAGCGCGCCACGCGTTCCACACGTTGTGGACCGCGTCGCTCGCCAAGCCGTTGCGCGGCATCCCGCGCGACAAATGGCATTTGTCCGATCCCGGCTTGGTCGCGTCGACCGAGCATGGTCTGTCGCTGTCGGCGCAGGATTATCTCGACGCCGACGCCTATCGCAATGCGCTGACTCAAACGATGCAGCGCTTCCTTCGCCGCTACGATCTGCTGCTGACGCCGCAATTGCCGATCACGGCGGTGAAGGCGGGGCAGGACGTCGCCGATCCCGCGACGCAAAGCTACTGGATCGATTGGTCGCCCTTCACCTACCCGTTCAACATGACGCGTCAGCCTGCGGCCAGCGTGCCGATCGGTTTGCACGACGACGGTTTGCCGATGGCGCTGCAATTCGTCGGCAGGCCCTATGACGATCGCTTGGTGCTGCGCGCGGCGCGTGCGTTCGAGAACGCGCGGCCTTGGGCCTTGCCGCCAAGATGAGCGGTTGGTCGCTGGATGGGCGGCGTGGGGTCGTCGCGATTTCGATGACCCAGATCGCGAGCTGGGGCTCGTCCTATTTCGTGCCCGCCGTTTACAGCGCGCCGATGGCCGCCGATCTCGGGCTGCCGGTCGCGATGATCTTCGGCGGCATCACGATCATGCTGCTGGTCGGCTCGCTGCTCGGACCCGCGATCGGAAGGCGTACCGATCGGATCGGCCCGCGCGAAATCCTGATCGCGGGCTCGGTGCTGCTGGGGGCGGGGATGGCGGTGCTGTCCTTCGCACAAGGTTTGATCGGCTTCGTCCTCGCCTGGGTGCTGATCGGCTTTTCGATGCCGATGACGCTGACTCAAACGCCCTTCGCGGCCGTCGCGCAACTTATGCCCCACGCCTCGCGCAAGGCGCTGGGCTTGATGACGTTGCTGGGCAGTCTGTGCCCGCCGATCGCTTTGCCGCTGCTCGCGGCGATGGAACCGATCATCGGCTGGCGCGGATCGTGTCTGGCGCTGGCGGCCCTGCAATTCGCTTTCTGCGTGCCCGTGCATTGGGCGATTCGCGTCAAACCGCAGCCCGCCATCGGCGGTCCGGCGGGCGAGGGCGCGCGGCCGATGATCGCCCCCGATATGCGCCGCAAGGCGTTCTGGCTGATGTTCGCGGCTTTCGCCGGGGCGGGTTTCGTTTCGTGGGGCTTTCCCGTCCAGATCGTTTCGGTGGGCCAAGGCTATGGATTGGAACTCGCCCTCGCCGTCGTCGTCGGCTCGCTATTCGGGCCCGCGCAAATGGTCGCGCGTATGGCCGAGACGGCGTTCGGCGACCGATTGCCGATCCTCATGCTGGGCCTCGCCAGCGCCACGATCATGGCGATCGGCTGCGCCTTGCCGGTGATTTTCGGCGGCGGCGTAATGGCTTTCGCGGCGGGCGTGATCGGTTTCGGATTGGGCTCCGGCACGATGACCATCGTGCGCGTCGTCGGTCCGCTGGTCGTGTTCGGCCGCGACGGCTATGCCGAGATCATGGGCAAGCTCAATCTGCCGCTGAACTATCTGTTCTCGGCGGCGCCCTTCGTGATGGCGGGGGCGAGCAGCCTGGGCGGCTCCAGCGCCGTCATGGGGCTGTGCGCGGTCTTGATGTTCGTATCGATCTTTCTGTTCGTCTGGCTGATCCGGATGACGCGCGTTTAGATTCCCGCGATCACGCGCCGATCCTCGGCGTCGAGTTCCACGCGCTGGCCGTTGCGGATCAGTTCGGCGAATTCCTGATTCGGGACCATCACGGTCAGCGTGTAGAGCTTGCCCGTGCCGGTGTTGTGCACTTCGTGGTTCGAGCCCGGGCGCAGCATCATCGCATCGCCCTTTTTCAAATCCAGCGACGCGCCGTCGCAGAATGCCTTGCCTTCGCCTTCCAGCACGAAGAACATCTCGTGCGCGCGCGAATGCGAATTGGGCGGCGTCTTGCCGCCGGGCGTGAAGATTTCGACAACCGCAACCAGATCGACGTCGTCGCCCGCCGGATCGAAGACCAGCGCGAAATAATTCGTGTCGTTCGGCGAGATGCGATACGCCGGGCATTCGGTGATTTTTTTGAAAGCGATGGGGCGCTTGAAGGCGACGGGCGCTTTCATTTCGTCAAACCTTTCAGCAGCGACGCGGAATTGGCCGTGAAGCCGAAGCATTGGCGCACGTTGTAGATCGTCGCGTCCCAGCAGAATTGCGGCGAGGTGGTGGCCGAGCAATCCTCCACCATCACGCAATCGTAGCCGAGGAAATTGGCGTCCTGCAGCGTGCACAACACGCATTGGTCGGCGTTCACGCCGCCGAAGAACAGCGTGTCGACGCGCAAGTTTCGCAGGATCGAGTCGAGCGGCGTGTCCCAAAATCCGCTCATGCGGAATTTGTCGATCTTGATGTCGTTCGATTTGATCGGCAATTCGTCGACCACGGCGGCGGCCCAGGAATCCTTGACGAGGACCTTGCCCTTCTTCTTGGGCAATTCGTCGGCGAGGCCGATCCCTTTTCCCGTCGGCTTGTAGACATGCAGCAGCGACGGGCTGAGATTGAGGAGATCCGGCCGGTTGCCCCAATTGACCCAGATGACCGGCATCCCCGCCTTGCGCAACGCGGGCAGCAGCTTGGCGAGCGGCTTGATCGGTTTGCGCGCCGGCGTCACGTCGACGCCGATATGCGCCAGCCAACCGTCCGGGTGGCAGAAATCGTTCTGCATATCGATGACGATCATCGCGCTGCGCGTCGCGTCGACCGTCAGAGTTTGCGGCATCGCCGCGAAAGACAGGGGCTTCGCCTTTGGCGCCTCGCGCAAGGTCGAGACGGTCTTGGCATCGACGCGCCAGCGGTTGTTGGGCGCGGAGCCCAGGGGATTCTTCATTCCGGCCACTCCAGAAGGGCGCGCGCCGTGATCGCCGCATGCGCCAAAACGTGGAAACCGTCGCTCATAAGCAAATCCCGGACCTTTTCACGGGATAGAAGATGAAGTTCCGTTTCCTCCAAATCGCCCGAATTCGCCTCGGTCGTTTTGCGGCAGCCGGTGGCGAGGAAAAGATGCGATTTGGCGCCGCGTACATTGGCGCCGGTCACGTAACCGCCCAGCGATTTGAGCGCGGCGGCTTGATAGCCGGTTTCCTCGCGCAGTTCGCGCGCGGCGGCCTGTTCGGGCGTTTCGCCCGCGTCGATTCCGCCGCCGGGAAATCCCCACACGACCGTCCCCACGCCATGGCGATAGGACCGCGTGGCGATCACGCGGCCGTCTTCGGTGATCGGGAACAGGATCGAATGATCGGGCAGGTAGACCTTGTGGAAACTCGGCACCACGCGGCCGTCGGGCAGTTCGATGCGCTCGTCGACGACGCGTATCCAAGGCGAATGCGTATAGACCTCGCGCGCGGCGAGGACCTTCCAAGGTTTGTCGATCATGGTTCTGCTTCTTTATGTGGAAATCGCAGCCGACCACGGGCTCATCACGTCGGCAAGGCCGGTACGTCCGCCGGTCTGCGGATCGATCATTACCGCCGACGGGCAAGCGTAGTTCGACGGGAACACGGCGGCTTCCAGCGCGTTCGCCTGGAAACGTTGCGTGAGGGCCGCGCGCACATCGACCGGCAGCGCGGGGTCGTAGTCGATCTCCGGCCCGCCGGACACGTCGATGCGCGGATGATGGAAGGCGCGGTCGAGATCCATGTTGTGATCGACCAGGAAGCTCAACACCTGCGCGACCGAGGGCAGGATGCGCCGCCCGCCGGAGGCGCCGAGCGTGAACCAGCCCTTGCCGTCGCGCGACACAATGGTCGGGCACATATTGGTCAGCGGCCGCTTGCCCGGCGCGATCGAATTCGCGCGACCGGGGCGCGGGTCAAACCACATCACGCCATTATTCATCAGAATGCCGGTCGCGGGCAGGACCAAGCGGCTTCCGTAGGTCGATAGCAGCGTCTGCGTCAGCGCCACCATATTGCCGTGGCGATCGACGACGTTGAGATGCGTGGTGCTGGTTGGCGCCGCCGGTTCGGCGAGCCGCTCGGCATAGGCGGTGCGCAACGCGTCGGCATAGGCGACGAAGCTGGCGGCATCCGGGCCGTAATGGCGGAAGACATGGGGCCCGAGAAGTTCCAGCACCCGCGCGAGCGTCGGGCCCGCCGTACCGATCGGGGCGGTCTCGACCAAAGCACCACGATAGGAAACGCGCGTCGGCTCGACGATCTTGGCGCGATAACCGGCCAGATCTTCGCGATTCATCACGCCGCCGACTTCTTGCACGTCGTAAGCGATGTCCGACGCCAGCGCGCCGTCGTAGAAATCGCGGGCACCCTTCAATTGCAGGCGGCGGATCGTCAGCGCCAGACGCTCGTTGGGCAGGTACTTCGTGACCTTGCCGTAATCGGGCACGGGCGGCAGGCCGCCCGGCATATAAGTCGCGCGCGACGAGGGATAGAGCGCGAGCTCGCTCGCGGCCGAGGCGATCTTCAGCGTCGTCCAATAATCGATCGGCAAACCGCGATCGGCCAGGCGCGCGGCGCGTTCCAGCAGCATCGCCCAATCCATCGTCCCGAAGGTGGCATGGGCGAGGCCAAGCCCGTCGACCTGGCCCGGAATGGCGAAGGAGAGCGGCCCGTGGACGTTGCGATTGCCTTCGACTTCCGGCCAGCCGAACAGGTCGCCGGCGGTGCGCCCCGTCAGCGGGAAATGCGCGGGGTCGAGCTTGGCGGGCGCTTGCGGCCCGAAATCGATCGCGACGGTCTTGCCGGTATCGGCGGCGCGATAAAGCAGAAAGCCGATCCCGCCAAGGCCGGAGTTCCACGGCTCGACGGCCGCGAGCGCGAAGCCCGCGGCGACCGCCGCGTCGATCGCGTTGCCGCCTTCGTCGAGCACGGCGGCGCCGACTTCCATGGCGGCTTTGGCTTGGCCGGACACGATGCCGCCGACGGCGGTCCCGGTCATCGGTTTGCGGATGGTGAAATTCTGGGTCGAATAGGGCGGAAGGCGGATCATGGCAACGAGCTTAACCTAGCCGGCTAGCGCCGGGAACAGGCCGAGCAGCCCGGCAGTGACGATCTGGACCGCGATCGCCGCCAGCAGCAGCCCGAAAATGCGGTTGAGGATGTTGAGGCCGATGCGCCCGAGTTTGGCGCCGATCGGCTCGGCCAGCCGCAACGCGGCCCAGACCGCGACGCAGGCGATGGCGATACAGGCGACGATGGCGATGGCATGCGCCCATTCGGGGCTGCGCTTCATCTCGATGATGGTGGAGGAGATCGCACCGGGTCCGACCAGCAGCGGCATGCCGATGGGCACCACACCCAGCGCCGACTTTTGCCCGGCTTCGTCCGCTTCCTCCTGCGAATGCTGCACGGGTGAAAGCTGCGCGTTCAGCATCGACAGGCTCATCAAGAACAGCACGATCCCGCCGCCCACGCGGAACGCGTCGAGGCTCGTCCCCAGCACGCGCAACAGCACGTCGCCGGTGAAGGCGGAAACGATCAGCACGCAGAAGACGGTCGTCGCCGCGAGATTGGCGGTGCGCGCACGAAAGCCCCGGCGCTGGCCTTCGGTCAGCGCGAGGAAGACCGGGATCGCCGCGAAGGGCGTCAAAATCGCCAGCAGCGTGACGACGAAACGCGAATAATCGGCGAAATTTCCCACGCGTCCTCCCCGGTCGCGACGCTACTCCTTATAGGGATGCGTCTTGACCCAGTGATGCGCGATATCCTTGCGGCGCGCAACCCAAACCCGATCGTGCTTCTCGATATGGTCCATGAAGCGCTGAAGGGCGCGGAAACGGCCCGGCCGGCCGATCAGGCGCAGATGCAGGCCGATCGACATCATCTTCGGCGTTTCGTCGCCTTCGGCGTAAAGCGTGTCGAACGCGTCGCGCGCATAGGCGAACCAATCGTCGCCGGTGTTGAAGCCCTGCGCCGTGCCGAACTTCATGTCGTTGACGTCCAGCGTGTAGGGGACCATCAGCAGCGGCTTTTTGTCGGGCACGGTCCAATAGGGCAGGTCGTCGTTATAGGCGTCGCCCGCATGCAGCATGCCGAATTCGGACGCGAGTTTCAGCGTGTTGGGCGAGAAGCGGCCGGTGTACCAACCCACGGGCTTGGTCCCCGTCGTCTTCTCGATCGCGTCGATGGCGAGTTTGAAATGTTTGCGCTCTTCGGCGATCGGCATGTTCTGGTAATCGTACCAGCGCCAGCCATGGCTCGCGACTTCGTGGCCGCCTTCGGCCATCGCGCGGCCGGCATCGGGATGGCGCAACAGCGCCATGCCCACGGCCCAGGACGTGAACGGCATTTTGCGCTTTTCGAATTCGCGCAGGATGCGCCAGAACCCGGCGCGGCTGCCGTATTCGTAGACGCTCTCCGTGCTTTCGTCGCGCTTCTTCTGGCGCGGAATCAGGCCGACGACTTCCTGCAGATAGGATTCGCTTTCCTTGTCGCCGTGCAGGATCGACCGCTCGCCGCCTTCTTCGTAGTTCACCACGAACGACACCGCGATCTTCGCGCGGTTGGGCCACTGCGCGTGCGGCGGGTTGCGGCCATAGCCGATCAAATCGCGGGGATAGGCGGGCGCTTTCGTCGGCTTGTTCTTCGGCTGGACCTTAGCCATTGCTTTGTTCCTCGGCGGGAGACGTCAGAATACGGACGAAATTGAGCAGCATGGCATCCGAGCCGCGCGCTCCGATGAACGAAATGCCGACGGGCGCGTCGCCCGCGAAGCCGGCGGGCACGCTGATCTGCGGCAAGCCGCAAAGCCCCGCGATGCAGGTGAATTGGAAGGTGCGCATGCGCACGCGTTCGAGCGTGGCGTCGTCGGCATCGCGCAAGGGCGGCGGCACCGGGGCCGTCGGCATGCACAGGATCGTGCCCGGCAGCAGCAACTCATCCAGGCGCTTGATCGCCGCTTCGCGCATCGGCAGCGCCTTGGCGAAATCCGCCTCCGTCACGGTCTTGGCATAGGCGAAGCGGGCCGCGACATCCGCGCCGAATTTCGGCTTCACGGTCTCGATCCATTCGCCGTGCGCGGCCCAGGCTTCGCGGCCTGACAACACGCGATAGCACGCGGTCCAGTCGGCGAGGGCCGCACCGCCGACTTCGACGTCGTAGACATATTCGAAGAACGAGCGCGCGCGGCCGATCCATGGGAGTACGGCCTGCGTCACGTCGGGATCGCACAGGCGCTGCGCGTCCGCCGCGATCAGCAGGCGATTGGGCTCGGGCGGCGGTTCGGTTTCGTCGAGCAACACGCGGCCGACGCGTTCGAGCAGTTCCGCCTCGCGCGCGAACCAGCCGACCGTGTCGTAAGACGGTGCGAGCGGCACCACACCTTCGGTCGAAATCCGGCCGTGCGTCGGGCGCATGCCGAAAATCCCGCAATAGCTGGCGGGCACGCGCACCGAACCGCCGGTGTCGGTGCCCAGCGCGAAATCGCAGGCGCGGCCCGCGACCGCCGACGCCGAACCCGAAGACGAGCCGCCCGGCACGCGATCGGGGGCGGCGGGGTTCAGCGGCATGCCGTAATGGATGTTGTGGCCGGAAATGCCGAAGGCGAGTTCGATCGTCTGCGTCTTGCCGCTGAGCGTGGCGCCCGCGTGGAGCAGCTTTTCGATCGCCGGGGCCGTCGCCGTCGCCAGATTATGGGTTTGCAGCCAGGTGGGATTGCCTGCACCCGTGCGCTTGCCGGCGACGTCGAACAAATCCTTCGCCGCGAAGACGAGGCCGCGCAACGGTCCGCCTTCCGGATTGCCTTGGATATAGACGCGTTCGTAACGTGTGTAAGCGTTCAGATTCATGCCTTCATTCCGCGCGCGATGTAACTGCGCCAGCCGCCCAAATGCGTGATGTCGGTCGCACCCTCGAACCCGGCGGGTTCGCACACGAAACCCTTCACCCAGCTTCCGTCGTCGAGCTCGATCGTGCCGATCGCCATCGGCGGCGGCACCAATGCCACGAAAGTACCAAACGCGTCGGGGGCGAGCGACCAGATCTCGATTTCAATCGAAGCGCCGTTCTCGCCGCGTTTCAAGCCCGGTTTGGGCGGCGTCTGCCCGGCAAGCGCGAATAGGCGATACTTCGCCGACGTTTTTCCGGCGCGGACCAGCTTGGCGTTGCGCTCCGTCAATTGCCCGTGCAACGCCATGCCGGAGAGATGCGCGCCCACGACGGCGATTTCAATACGCTCCGAAATCGCGGGGGCGGGTGGGGCGACTGGCTGCGGTTGCTTGGTGGCGCCCAACGGCAAACCGGTATCGCGGTGGAACGCTTCGCCCAGCGCGGCGAGCGAGGCATCCGCCCAGGCCGGGCCGATCAGCGTCAGGCCCGAGGGCAAGCCGTCGTCGCGCATCCCGGCCGGGATGGCGAGGCCGGAGAGATCGAGCAGGTTCACGAAATTGGTGTAGTAGCCGAGCTGCGTGTTGCGCAGGACGGGCTCCGCCTTCAACTGTTCCAGCGTGAAGATCGAGCCCGACGTCGGCAAAGCCAGCACATCGACATCGTTCCACACGCCCGCCGCCGCGCGGCGCAATTCTTCGAGCTTGTAGAGCGCGCGGAACGTCGCGACCGCGTCGTATTTCGACGCGTTGGAAATCACCGCGCGCGTGGTCGGGAACAGCGCGTCGGGATTTTCGCGCATCAGTTTTTCGATCGCGGCGTAACGCTCGGCGACCCACGGGCCGTCGTAAAGCAGATCGGCCGTCGCCTTGAACGGCGCATAGTCGAACTCGACGCGCGTCCCGCCCAATTTTTCCAAGCGGCGCAGCGCGTCGGCGTAGATCTTCGCCGCGCGCTCGTCGCCGAAGAATTCGAGCAGCGGCGCCTTGGGCACGCCGAAGCGGAAATTTTTCGGTGCCGCGCGCCGGTCGAGCGTGCCCGCCATGCGTCGCGAATAGGGATCGGCCGCGTCGAACCCGGCGGCGACGCGCGTGGCGTCCAGCGCGTCGGCGACCGTCAGCGCGAAGATCGAGATCACGTCCAGCGACCGGCACGCGGGCACCAAGCCGGTGGTGCTGAGCAGCCCCTTGGTCGGCTTCAGGCCGACGATATTGTTGAACCCGGCGGGCACGCGGCCCGATCCGGCCGTGTCCGTGCCGAGCGAAAACGACACGAGGCCGGCGGCGACCGACACGGCAGAGCCCGAGGACGAGCCGCCGGGCACGTAGCGTTTGTCGAACGTGTTCTCCGGCACGCCATAGGGCGAGCGCACGCCGACCAGGCCGGTGGCGAATTGGTCGAGATTGGTTTTGCCGATCGGGATGGCGCCGGCGGCGACCAGTTTCTCGACGACGAAAGCCGATTTCTCGGCCGTGTAGGCGAAGGCCGGGCAGGCGGCCGTGGTGGTGGCGCCCGCGAGGTCGATATTGTCCTTGATCGCGAAGGGCACGCCCCAAAGCGGCAGATCGCGCGGCTTGTCGGTGAGCGCCTTGGCGGCGGCAAGGCTTTCCGCGCGCGGTACGACATGCAGCCAGGTCGGATCGACGCCGCGCGCGGCGATGCGGTCGTAGATTGCGGCCACGGTATCCGCGGGCGAGGCGCCCTTGGCATAGGCCGCGCGCAAAGCGGCGAAATCGAGGGAGTCGGTCATCGGTTCCTTGACGGTAGCATGGGTGCCCGGCTTTGGGCGCCGGGCGTGGGAAGTTCGGGTGTTAGCCAAAACCGTGCCGGTTTTTCGGCCGGCGGGATAAACCCCTTCGCAAGATTGACAAGAACGGGCCGGAAAGGCTCTATCGAACGCGCCATAAACAGGGAGTCGCAACGATGCGCTTGACGATTCAAATCGCCCGAATTGCGGCCGTTTTTCTCGGCCTCGTCGCGGCCGCCCCGGTTGCCGCCCAGGGCACGCTGAACGTCTATAACTGGAACGACTACATCGCGCCCGACGCGTTGAAAAAGTTCACCGCCGAAACCGGCATCCGCGTGCGCTACGACACCTACGATTCGAACGAAACGCTGGACGCCAAGCTGCGCGCGGGCCGCTCGGGCTACGATCTGGTCGTGCCGTCGGCCTCGCCCTTCGTGGCGCTGCAAATTCCGGCCAAGCTCTATCGCGAACTCGACAAGTCGAAGATTCCCAATCTCGCGGGTGTCGATGCGCGCGTGCTGGCGAATGTGGCGCTGGCCGACCCCGGCAATAAGTTCGTGGTGCCGCACCTCTCCTCGACGACCGGCATCGGTTACAACGCCGAACGCGTGGGCCGCGTGATGGCCGATGCGCCCGTCTATTCGCTGCGTATGATCTTCGATCCCGAAATCGCGCAGCGTTTCCGTGCCTGCGGCATCGTCGTGCTGGACTCGCCGACCGACGTGTTCCCGGCGGCGTTGCGCTATTTGGGCCTCGATCCCGATTCCAAATCGATCGAAGACCTCAACAAGGCGACCGAGATGCTGATGCGCATCCGGCCCTTCGTGCGCAAATGGCATTCGTCCGAATACATCAACGATCTCGCCAACGGCGACGCTTGCGTCGTGTTTGGCTATTCGGGCGATATCAAGCAGGCCGCCGCGCGCGCGGTCGAAGCCAAGCGTGCGGGCGTGCGCGTCGAATACGCGATCCCGCAGGAAGGCTCGCTGTTCACGCACGACGTTTGGGCGATCCCGGCCGATGCGCGCAACGTCGACGCCGCGCATCGCTTCATCGATTTCATGCTGCGCCCGGAAATCGCCGCGATGAACGCCGATTTCGTCGGTTATCCCACGCCGGTGACGGCCGCGCGCCCGCTGGTGCCGGAGCCGATGCGCTCCGACCCCACGGTGTTCATGCCCGACGAAGTGCGCGCCCGCCTTTACACGATCACGCCGGCGGCGCGCGATTACGAGCGCGCGCGCACGCGCGCCTGGAGCCGCGTCACATCGGGCCGCTGATCGCGCGATGATCCGTCTTACGGGCGTGGCGAAGTCGTTCGGCGGCCCCGCGGCCGTCGACGGCGTCGATCTGGAGATCGGCGAGGGCGAGATTTTCTGCCTGCTCGGGCCGTCGGGCTGCGGCAAGACGACCTTGCTGCGCCTGATCGGCGGGTTCGAAGCGCCCGATGCGGGCACGATCGAACTCGACGGCCAGGACGTGACCCAGGCGCCGCCCTGGGCGCGGCCCGTCAATACGGTGTTCCAAAGCTACGCGCTGTTCCCGCATCTCGACGTCGCGCGCAATGTGCGATTCGGCCTCGAAACGCTGGAAATGTCCGACGCCGAGCGCGACGCGCGTGTCGCGGAAATGCTCGCATTGGTGAAGCTCGGCGAATTCGCCAAGCGCAAACCGTCGCAGCTTTCCGGCGGTCAGCGTCAGCGCGTGGCGATCGCGCGCGCATTGGCCCGCCATCCGCGCGTGTTGCTGCTCGACGAACCGTTGTCGGCGCTCGATCGCAAGCTGCGCGAGGAAACGCGCCTCGAACTCGTCGAATTGCAGGCGCGCCTGGGCATCGCCTTCGTGTTCGTGACCCACGACCAAGACGAAGCGATGGCGATCTCCGACCGCGTGGGCGTGATGGAGAAGGGCAAGATCGTCCAGATCGCCACGCCGACCGAGCTTTATGAGCGCCCGGCGAGCAAATTCGTCGCCGAGTTCGTCGGCCGCGTGAATCTGATCGCGCGTCCGGAAGGCGGGTGGCTCGCCTTGCGCCCCGAAAAACTATCGTTGTTCCAAGGCCCGCATAGAGGCCGGGTGCGCGAATGCCAATATCTTGGCGAACGGCGCCTCGTATTCCTCGACACGTCGTTCGGCACGCTGACCGCGAGTGCGGCGGGCGATGCGCCCATCCCCGCGAACGGCGCGGAGATCGCGTTCGGCTGGGCGGAAAACGCCGGTTCGGTCATCGCGCGATGAACGCCGCCTGGGCCGCGCGCGCGCGTACCGGTTTCGTGGCGCCGGTCTTTCTATGGCTTGGTTTGACGGTTGCGGCCCCGCTCGCTTTGGTGTTCGCGGTGAGCTTGGGCGAGTCCACGCAAGGCGCCCCGCCTTTCGAGTGGTCATTGACGTTGTCCAATTATGCGCTGGTGTTCTCCGACACCTTATATATAGGCGCCTTCGTCAACGCCGCGCGGATTGCGGCGACATCGACCGCGATCTGCCTGCTGATCGGCTATCCCATGGCCTACGCGATCGCGCGGGCACCCGAAAATAAGCGCGGTTTTCTGCTGTTTCTCGTCATTCTGCCGTTCTGGACGTCGTTCCTGATCCGCGTCTACGCGTGGATGGCGTTGCTGCGCCCGACGGGCCTCATCAATTCCGCCCTGCAAAGCGTGGGACTGGCGTCCGAGCCGTTGGAGTTGATCGCCAACGAATTCGCGGTTCATTTAGGCATTGTCTATGCCTATCTGCCCTTCATGGTCCTGCCGCTCTATTCGACGCTGGAGCGGATCGAAAGCTCGCTGGTCGAGGCCGCGCATGATTTGGGTGCCACACCGTCGCGCGCGTTTTGGCGCGTGACGTTTCCGTTGTCGCTGCCGGGCGTGGCCGCCGGATGCTTGCTGGTGTTCATTCCCGCAACCGGCGAATTCGTGATCCCCGATCTGCTCGGCGGGCCCGATACGCCGATGATCGGGCGCGTGATGTGGCTCGAATTTTTCCAGAACCGCGATTGGCCGGTCGCTTGCGCGATCGCCACGCTGCTGGCGGCCGCCTTGGCGCTGCCCATCGTGATCGCCGATCGCTTGCGGGCGACGACGCGATGAGCGGGATGCGGCGCGGCTTGTCGTGGCTGCCGACCGCGCTGGCGGCGGGTTTCGTGTTTTTGTATCTGCCGATCCTGCTGCTGATCCTGTTCAGCTTCAACGACAGCCGCCTCGTCACCGTTTGGGCCGGGTTCTCGACGCGCTGGTACGCGGAGTTGCTGCGCAACGAACGCATGATCGAAGCGGCGGGCTTGAGCTTGGGCATCGCCGCATTCGCCGCGACGATCGCCGGCGTATTCGGGACGCTCGCGGGCTATGCGCTTGCGCGCCTGGGTGGCTTCGCGTTGCGTCCGCTGTTCGCGTTGTTGCTTTTGGTTCCCATGGTCTTGCCGGAAGTGATCCTCGGCCTGTCGATGCTGATGAGCTTCTCCGCGTTGGAACGCTGGATCGGCTGGCCCGCCGAGCGCGGCTTCTTGGTCGTGGCATTGGCGCACGCGACTTACGGCACGGCGTTCGTCGCGTTGATCGTCGAAGCGCGGTTGCGCGGCCTCGACCCGGCGATGGAGGAGGCGGCCCTCGATCTCGGCGCCAATCCGCTGCGCGCGTTCCTGCGCGTGACCGTGCCGATGCTCGCACCCGCGATCGCTTCCGGTTGGCTTCTCGCATTCACGTTGTCGCTCGACGATCTGGTGATCGCGAGTTTCGTCGCGGGGCCGGGCGCAACGACGTTGCCGATGCTCGTTTACTCCAGCGTCAGGTTGGGTTTGTCGCCGCAGATCAACGCGCTGGCGACCGTGTTGGTGATTTCGATCGGACTGCTTGCCTATGTTTCGGCGCGACGTGGCGCACAGCGTCGCGGTTTATCCACTTAGTTATCCACAGATCGCAAATTCGCGTTTCGCGAATCGCTTAGAATCAACGCGTTGGGCTGCGTCTCGAAAGTCACGTTGTGCCCTTATTTTCCGCGATTTTTTCGGTGTCGGCGTGCTTGAACACGTCGGATTGAATCGGCATCATCCGGCCTCGATTTCGCGACGAATCGCCACGTCCGGAAGGGTTTCGAGAGGCCTTTCCCGGACTGTTTTCCACAAGGCGAATTCCTCGAACGGGGATTTATGGTTAAGGGGTTCGGGAACTGGATCGTCAGGATCGACGCATGGGCGTTTCGCCCGCGCGAGGTTCTGGTGCGCGCGGATGGCCGCGTCCGGTTGCTGACCGTTTCGCCGATCGCGCAGCGCTTCGCGGCGTCGCTGCTGCTGGGGGCCGCCCTCGTCGCGGGCATCGGCGCGCATGCCTATCGTCAAGCCCTGGTCGAGATCGAGCAACGCGCCAACGATGTCGCGCGGTTGCAGGACGACCATCGCGCGCGGATGGAGGAATTGGCCGAAGCGCTGACGCGCGCGGCCGATCGCGGCCGGGCGGAAGCGGCGGAAGCCGTCGCCTCGCTGATGGAACAGCGCAATGAATTGATCGAGCGCATGCGCGACGTCGAGCAGCGTCTGGCCTCGGCCGAGAGCGAGCGCGAGCGCGCGCAGACGACGCATGAAGGCTTGCTCGACAAGCTCCGCCAGATCGAGACGCGCCCCGTGGCGCGCGGCGAGGGTGCGCCCGAGCGCGCCGCGTCGGTCGAACGTTTGCGCGTCGAAGCGCTGGCCGAGCGCGGGCGCCTGGCGGTCGAAGATCAGCGTCTGGCGCTGGAAATGCGCGCGGCCAACACCGATCTTGCCCGCCTGCGCGCGGGCGAGCGCGACGCGGCGCGCGCACAGGACGCAACACTCGTCGAACTCGGCGGGCGCACGCGCGTGCAGATCGACGAAATCGTGCGCGTGTTGCGCTCGACCGGCCTCACGCCCGAACGCGTTCTCGCCAATCGCGGATCGAGTGCGGGCGGTCCGTTCTCGCCGCCGGCCGCGAACGCGCCCGCCGCCGACGGGCTCGCCCCCGCCAGTCTTCAACTCGCCTCGCTGGGTGCCGATCTCGAACGCCTGCGCGATATGCGTTCGGCCTTGCGCCGTTTGCCCTTCGGCGCGCCGCTGCGCGATTACGGCGTGATGAGCCCCTTCGGCGTGCGCCGCGATCCGTTCAACGGCCAGCTCGCCATGCATTCGGGCCTAGACATGTCCGCGCCGATGCGCACGCCCGTGATGGCGACGGCCCCCGGCCGCGTCACCATCGCCAGCTGGAGCGGCGAATACGGCAATCTGGTCGAAATCCAGCACGATTTCGGCATCGCCACGCGTTACGGCCATCTCACGCGGATCGACGTGCGCGTGGGCCAGCGCGTCGAACGCCAGCAGACCGTTGGGTTGCTCGGCTCCACCGGCCGCAGCACCGGCCCGCATGTCCATTACGAAGTCATCGTCGACGGCCGTACCGTCGATCCCGCCCGTTATGTGGAGGCTATCCGCAATGTTCGGAAAATCGAATAGAGCGCCCGTCGAAACGAGCCGCGCCCCGGCGGCCAAGCCGCAAGGCCCGTCGATTCCGTCGATCATCGCCGCCGGTTTCGCGGTGAAGGGCGACGTGAATTGCGACGGCGACATCCAGCTCGACGGCCGCATCGAAGGCACCGTCAAAACGCACACGTTGACCATCGGCGCGACCGGCGAAGTGCGCGGCGAGATTTCGGCCGAGCGCATCCGCGTGCTCGGCAAAGTGTTCGGGCCGATCAAGGCGAAGGCGGTCGAACTGGGCCGCACGGCGCGGGTCGTGGGCGATATCCGCTACGAAACGCTGACGGTCGAATCCGAAGCCCAGGTCGACGGCCATATCCAGCGCCAGGACGACGGCTTGCAGGTCGATCGGGATTCGCCGCTCGCCTTGGTCGTCGATATCGTCAACAACAAGAAGTGATCCGCCCAAGGCTTGATTAGGCAAGCGACGGCCGCCGATATCGCCGATCTCGCGCGCGTGCATGTCGAGGCGTGGCGGCAGACCTATGCCGGTCATGTGCCCGACGCGCTGCTCGCACCCGAGCGCGTCGAATTCCGCGCGCGCATGTGGACGTCGATTCTGGCGGGCGGCGACGGGCCGTATTTCGCCCTTGTGGCGCCCGACGATAGCGGCGCGCTCGCGGCCCTCGGCCTGTTTATGCCCGCCACGGAAGCGCCCGCCGGGTGGGATCACGAAATCCGCAGCCTCTATCTGCTGCGCCACGTCCAGCGGCGCGGGATCGGTGCGGCGATGCTTGCCCAAGGGCGCGACTGGGTCCGCGCGCGCGGCGGGCGTCGCTTGATGGCCTGGGCGCTCGCCGTGAATACGGGCGCGCAGGATTTCTATCGCAAGACGGGTGCCGTCGAGATCGCGCGCCGTAACGTGCCCGCCGGAACCGCCGTGCTCGCCGAAATCGGCTTCGGCTGGGATCCCGCTTAAATCAGACCCCGTTCAGATCAAGCTTTGGGTATCGCCGTCGACCGACAAAGCCTGGCCCGAGATGTTCCGCCCGCCGGGCCCGGCGAGGAACACGGCCATGCGCGCGATATCCGCGGGATCGATCAGCCGGCCGAGCGAGGCTTGCGCCGTATAGCGCGCGGTCATTTCGTCGATCGAAACGCCGGTCGCCTGCGCCTTCGCGGCGATGACGCGCTGGATGCGCGGCCCGTCGACCGCGCCGGGCAGGATCGCGTTGACGCGGATATCGTCGGGCCCGAGTTCCATCGCCAGACTTTTGGTGAAGCCGACGACGCCCCATTTGCTGGCGGCATAGGGTGCTCGGCGCGGGAAACCGAATTTCCCGGCCGCCGAAGACAGGTTGATGATCGCGCCGCCGCCGGCCGCGCGCAAATGCGGGATCGCGGCGCGCGCGCACAGGAACTGACCGTCCAGGTTGACCGCGAGGGTTTTACGCCAATCGTCGAGCGCCATTTCCTCGACGCGAGCCGTCGGCCCCGCAATCCCGGCGTTGTTCACCAGCACGTCGAGCCGGCCCAACTCGGGCACGGCGTCGGCGAACAGGTCGGCGACTTGGTCCTCGTCCGACACGTCGCACGCATAGGCCAGATGTCCCGGCATTTCGGCGTGGAAGGCGGCGAGTGCCGCGGCATCCACGTCGCAGATGGCGACGCGCGCGCCCGCGCCTGCGAATTCCCGCGCGATCGCAAGGCCGATCCCGGCCGCCCCCGCGGTCACTAAAACGCGCAATGCCCCTTCGGTCATGTTTCCCCCCGCCGTATTTGCCCGCTAGAGTATCGGCCATGCTCGGGGAAGGCGATATCGTTCGCGGCCTGGTGCGACCAGCCGTCACAGGCCGGGCGCGCGTCGCCTATGTCTACGACGCCAAGGACGGCGTGGTGCGCTTGTCCGACCTCGAACAGCGCGATCCGCTGAAAATCCTGTTTCCCGATCCGCTCGCCGAAAAACAGCCGGTCGCCGTACTGGTGAATACCGGCGGCGGGATCGTCGGCGGGGATTCGCTGACGATCGAGGTCGATATCGGCACCCAAGCCGCCGCCCTCGTGACCGCGCAATCGGCGGAGAAGATCTATCGCGCCTGGGGCCCCTATGCGCGCGTGCATAACGCGCTGAACGTGGGCGCGGGGGCGCGGCTCGAATGGCTGTCGCAGGACACGATCCTGTTCGACGGCGCCAAGCTCGACCGGAAAATGGCAATCGATCTCGCCGCCGATAGCGATTTGCTGGCGGGCGAGATCGTCGTGTTCGGCCGGCGCGCGCGCGGCGAGACCATGACCAACGGCGCGCTGCGCGACCGCTGGTCGATCCGCCGCGATGGCAAGCGCCTGTGGGATGACGCGCTGATCCTCGATCGGCTGGACGACGAAATCCTCGCGCGGCCCGCTCTGTTCAATGGGGCGCGGGCTTCGGCGACGCTGGTTTGCGCCTGCCCGGACCCCGAAGCGGCCCGCGACATCGCCCGCGAAGCCTTGGAAGCCGCACCGGAGGCCGGGGCAGGCGTGGTCGCGGGATTGATGGTCGCGCGCCTGCTCGATTCCGAGCCCGCCAGGCTGCGGCGCGATTACGCGCGGGCGTGGTGTGCGCTACGCTCCAAAATCTGGAATTTGCCGGGGCAATTGCCCCGTTTGTGGCACGTTTGATGCTGGGACCGGTTCGGGAGAGTCCGCCATGAATCTGACACCGCGTGAGAAAGACAAATTGCTGATCGCGATGGCCGCGAATGTCGCGCGCCGCCGTCTCGAACGGGGCGTGAAGCTCAATCATCCCGAGGCGATCGCCCTCGTCACCGATTTCGTGGTCGAGGGCGCGCGCGACGGCCGCTCGGTCGCCGATCTGATGCGCGACGGCGCCAAGGTCATCACCCGCGCGCAGGTGATGGACGGCATCGCCGAGATGATTCACGACATCCAGGTCGAAGCGACCTTCCCCGACGGCACGAAGCTCGTGACCGTCCACAACCCGATCCGCTGAGGGGCGCCGACATGAAACCGGGCGAATTCCTGCTGCGCGAAGGCGAGATCGAACTCAACGCCGGCCGCAAGACGGTGGAGATCGACGTCGCCAATACCGGCGACCGGCCGATCCAGGTCGGCTCGCATTATCATTTCTACGAAACCAATCCGGCGCTGTCCTTCCCGCGCGACAAAGCCTATGGCGCGCGGCTGAACATTCCCGCCGGCACGGCCGTGCGCTTCGAGCCGGGGCAGACGCGGCGCGTGACGCTCGTCGCCTATGCCGGTGCGCGCAAAGTGTTCGGCTTCCGCGCCGAAGTGAACGGCAAGCTGAAACCCTCGGCGCCCAAGCCCGCGAAGAAAAAGGGGAAGTGACATGAGCTATCGTATTCCCCGTTCCTCCTATGCCGGCATGTACGGGCCCACCACGGGCGATCGCGTGCGCTTGGCCGATACCGAATTGTTCATCGAGGTCGAGAAGGACCTGACCGTTTACGGCGAGGAAGTGAAATTCGGCGGCGGCAAGGTCATTCGCGACGGCATGGGCCAAAGCCAGGTGACGCGCGCGGGCGGCGCGGTCGATACCGTCATCACCAACGCGCTGGTGCTCGATTGGTGGGGCATCGTCAAATGCGACATCGGCATCAAGGACGGCAAGATCGCCGCGCTGGGCAAGGCCGGTAATCCCGATGTTCAGCCGGGTGTCGATATCATCGTCGGTCCCGGTACCGAAGTGATCGCGGGCGAGGGGCGCATCGTTACCGCCGGCGGCATCGACTCGCATATCCATTTCATTTGCCCGCAGCAGGTCGACGACGCGCTCTATTCGGGCATCACCACGATGATGGGCGGCGGTACGGGACCGGCGGCGGGCACGTCGGCCACGACCTGCACGCCGGGTCCGTGGCACATGCACCGCATGCTCGAAGCCGCCGAAGGCTTGCCAATCAATTTGGGGTTCTTCGGCAAGGGCAACGCCTCGGCGCAGGCCCCGCTGGTCGAGATGATCAAGGCGGGCGCATGTGCGCTGAAGCTGCACGAAGATTGGGGCACGACGCCCAGCGCCATCGACGTTTGCCTGTCGGTCGCGGAGAAATACGACATTCAAGTCGCGATCCACACCGATACGCTGAACGAAAGTGGCTTCGTCGAAGATACGATCGCCGCGTTCAAGGGCCGCAACATCCACTCCTTCCACACGGAAGGGGCGGGCGGCGGCCACGCGCCCGACATCGTCAAGGTCTGCGGCCTGCCCAACGTGTTGCCGTCCTCGACCAATCCGACGCGGCCGTTCACGCGCAACACGATCGACGAGCATCTCGACATGTTGATGGTGTGCCATCACCTCGATGGGCGCATTCCGGAAGACGTGGCCTTCGCCGAAAGCCGCATAAGGCGCGAGACGATCGCGGCCGAGGATATCCTGCACGATATGGGCGCCATCTCGATGATGAGCTCCGACAGCCAAGCGATGGGCCGCATCGGCGAGACGATCACCCGCACGTGGCAGACCGCGCATAAGATGAAGGTCCAGCGCGGGCGCCTGCCGGAGGAGAAGGGCGAGAACGACAATTTCCGCGTCAAGCGCTATGTGGCGAAATACACGATCAATCCCGCGTTGGCGCAGGGCATCGCCAAGTATGTCGGCTCGATCGAGAAGGGCAAATACGCCGATCTCGTGATTTGGCAGCCGGCGTTTTTCGGCGCCAAGCCCGAGATGATCTTGAAATGCGGGCAGATCGCGGCGGCCCCGATGGGCGATCCCAACGCCTCGATCCCCACGCCGCAGCCCGTGCATTACCGCCCGATGTTCGGCGCGTTCGGCCGCGCGCTGGCGTCGTCGTGCCTCACCTTCGTGTCGCAAGCCGCCTACAAGGACGGCATCGCGAAGAAGCTCAAGCTCGACCGCGCCGTGCTGCCGGTGAAGGGCATCCGCAAGATCGGCAAGAAGGATATGGTCCTCAACAACGCGCTGCCGAAAATGGAGGTCGATCCCGAGACCTACGAAGTGCGCGCCGACGGCAAGGCGCTGGTCTGCGAACCGGCCGACGTGTTGCCGCTCGCCCAGCGCTATTTCCTGTTCTGACATGCGCCGGGCTTTGGCGGTCGAACAGGATTGGGATCGCGGCTTGAAAGCGGGGTCGGTCACGCTGGCGCATGACAAGCGCCATCTGCGCCGCCAGTTGCTGGTGGACGATGCGGGCGGGGAATTCTTGCTCGATCTCGTCCACGCGACCCATCTGCACGAAGGCGACGGGCTGGCGTTGGACGACGGCAAGTTCGTCGAAGTGCGGGCGGCGGCGGAAGACGTTCTCGATATCGCGGGGCGCGATGCAGCACACACGGCGAAGCTCGCCTGGCATCTCGGCAACCGCCATCTCGCGGTGCAAGTGCTCGACGACGGGCGTTTGCGCATCGCCTACGACCATGTGATCGAGGCGATGCTGAACGGTCTCGGCGCCAAAGTCTTCCGCGCGAATGAAAGCTTCGCGCCCGAGCATGGCGCCTATCATGCGCACTGACGCTTTGTTGCGGCTGATCGCGTGGCTGTCGCCGGCGTTTCCCGTCGGCGCCTTCGCCTATAGCCATGGGCTGGAAGCCGCGATCGAGGACAAGCGCGTGACCGGGGCGGCCGATCTGATCGCGTGGATAAGCGATTTGCTAGAATATGGGCCGGCGCGCGCCGATGCAGTGTTCTTCGTCCATGCGTGGCGCGCGACATTGGCCGAAGATACGCAAGCTTTCGCCGACATCGCGCAACGCGCCGCCGCGATGCGCGGGACAGGGGAACTCGCCTTGGAAGCCACGCAGCAGGGGACGAGCTTCGCCTCCGCCGTCGCCAAGGCGTGGCCGGGTTTCGACGGCGATCCGCAAATCTATCCCGTTGCCGTCGCGCGTGCCGCCGCGCAAGCCGGCATTCCGTTGCCGGAGGCGCTCGGCGCCTATCTTCACGCCTTCGCCGCGAATATGGTCTCGGCCGCCGTGCGCGCCATTCCGCTGGGGCAGAGCGACGGGCTTGCGGCGATCTCGGGGCTCGAAGACGCGATCGAAGCCGCGCGCGATGCGGCGTTGGATCGCGACCTCGACGATGCGGGCTCGGCCGCATCCGCGCTCGACATACTCTCCTTCCGCCACGAAACCCAATACACACGGTTATTCAGATCATGAACAAACACACGGGACCTTTGCGCGTCGGGATCGGCGGGCCGGTGGGGTCGGGCAAGACGGCGTTGGTCGACGCGCTGTGCAAGACGATGCGCCAGCGTTGGGACGTCGCCGCGATCACCAACGACATCTACACGAAGGAAGACGCGCTGTTCCTGACGCGCTCCGGCGCGCTCGATCCCGACCGGATCGCGGGCGTGGAAACCGGCGGCTGCCCGCATACGGCGATCCGCGAGGATGCGTCCGCCAATCTCGCGGCGGTCGCGGAGATGACGCGCAAATTCCCCGGCCTCGAACTTCTGTTCGTCGAAAGCGGCGGCGACAATCTCGCGGCCACCTTCTCGCCCGAACTTGCGGACCTCACGATCTACGTGATCGACGTGTCAGCGGGCGACAAAATCCCGCGCAAGGGCGGGCCGGGCATCACGCGCTCGGATTTGCTGGTCATCAACAAGATCGATCTGGCGCCTTATGTGGGCGCGTCGCTCGAGGTGATGGACCGCGACGCCAAGAAGATGCGGGGAACCCGGCCCTTCTATTTCACCAATATCCGCGCCGGGAAGGGTGTGACCGAGATCGTCGATTTCATCGCCAAGGCCGGCGGCCTGCCCGCGCGCGCGGCTTGAAAACCCGCGCGGAATGCCGCAAAGGAACGGCTTGAGATAGGAGCCCCCGAATGTCCGACGCCGCATCCCGTATCGACGAAACCCGCCTGTGGCAACGCCATGTCGACATGGCCAAGCTGGGCGGCCTGTCCAAGGGCGGGGTGAACCGTCAGGCGCTGTCGGCGGAGGACGCTGCCGCGCGCCGCTTGATCGGCGGCTGGGCGCAGGCGCGCGGCTACGATCTGTTCGGCGATCCGATCGGCAATCTCTATATCCGCCGGGCGGGCACGGAGAACGACGCCGCGCCGGTCGTCACCGGCTCCCACATGGACAGCCAGCCCACCGGCGGCAAATACGACGGCATCTACGGCGTGCTCGCCGGTTTCGAAGCGCTGGAAGCGCTCGACGACGCGGGTATCCGCACCAAGCGCCCGGTCCAGGTCGTCGCCTGGATGAACGAGGAAGGCAGCCGTTTCCAGCCCGGCGCGATGGGCTCGTCCGTCTGGTCGGGGCACGACGATCTCGAAAAGATGTTGGGCGTGACCGACCGCGACGGCGTGGTGCTGCGCGATGCGCTCGCCAAGACGCTGGCCGAAGCGCCGGTGCGCCAGATCGACGGGTTCGACCGGAATTTCCACGCCTATATCGAAGCGCATATCGAACAGGGGCCGCGCTTGGAAGCGGGCGCCAAGACGATTGGCGTCGTGACGGGCATTCAAGGTTCGCAGCGCTACACGCTGGATATCGTCGGCGAGGAAGCCCATGCGGGCACCACGCCTTTGCGCGTGCGCAAGGACGCGCTGAAAAGCGCCGTCGCCATCGTCTCGGCGCTGGAGCGCCACATGCACGACCCGGCCGACATCGTGCGCTTCACCGTCGGCCGTTTCGAATGCCGCCCGGGCTCGCCCAACACCGTGCCGGGCCATGTGCATTTCACGATCGACTTCCGCCATCCGGATGCGGCCGTACTCGCGCGTTTGGGTTCGGGCATCGAAGCGGTGGCGAAAGCGGCCGTGGGCCCGTGCGGCGTGGCCGTGCAGCGCATCACCGACGTGGCGCCGACGGTGTTCGACAAGCGCATCGTCGATCTGGTGCGCGACAAGGCCACCGCGCTGGGCTTACCGAACATGGACATGCCTTCGGGCGCCGGGCACGACGCGATGCATGTCGCACCCTTCTGCCCCGCGGGCATGATCTTCGTGCCGTGCGAGCGCGGCATCAGCCACAACGAAGCGGAAGCGGCCACGCCGTCCGATCTCGCGGCCGGGGCGCGCGTGCTGGTCGCGTCGCTCGAAGCGCTCGCGAACGAGTAAGGCTAAACGATCCCGGCGCGTTTCGCGGGGGCGGCACCGAGCAGGCGATTGGCGGGCAGGCGCAGCGTGACGCATGCACCACCGCCGGCCCCCGTACCGATATCCAGCCGCCCGCCATGCAGTTCGGCATAGCGGCGCACAATGGCGAGGCCCAGCCCCGCGCCCGGCGTGCGGCGGATGAGATCGCCCGGCACCGCACGCAGGAACTTCTCGTCGAGGCTGCGGATATCGGTGGGCGGTATGCCCGGCCCTTGATCCGCGACCCACAGCACCACGTCGCCGTCTTGCGCGCGGCCCAGACCCAGCGTCACCGTGCTGCCTTGGGGCGCGAAATTGATCGCGTTGGCGAGCATGTTCAGCACGCATTGCGACAGCTTGCGCGCGTCGGCCGAAATCGCGATCGGCTCGGGTGGGTGCTGCATGGCGAGCGCCACCTGCGCGTCCTCGGCTTGCGGGCGGACGAGATCGAGCTGCCCGCGCGCGAGCGAGCCGAGATCCAGGGCGGCTTCGTTGAGCCGCTCGGCCGTATCGTCGCCGCGCGCGACTTCCAGCAATTCCTCGAAAATGCCCATCAGCAGCTTGGCGCCGGTCTCGATCGATTCCGCGTATTCGCGCTGCTTGTCGGTGGCGGGGCCGCCCACGCCGCGCGCGATCATCTGCGCGAAGCCGAGTATGGCGTTGAGCGGCGTGCGCATTTCGTGGCTCGCGGCGGCGAGGAAGTAATCCGTCGCGCGCGAGGCTTGCGTCGTCTGCGGGCGCAGCACGGCGACATGTCCGTCGCCGCAGCGCATCGAATCGATCGAGACGAGGATCAATTCGCCTTGCGCGTCCGTCAGCGGCAATTCGGCTTCGTTGGCGGCCGACAACGCCGCGATCAGCGACGCTTTGGCCGTATCGTCGGCGGCGAGTGCGGCGATGCTGCCCGGTGCGGTGCCGAACACGCGCACGAAGGCGGCGTTGGCGAACACGATGCGCCGGTGTGCGTCGAGCCGCACGACCGGCTCGGTCAGGCGTTCGGCAAGCGCGTCGATCGTCGACTTGAGCTGCGCGGTCATGGCTTGCGCGCCCACAGCAGCGAGCCGCCCGACGGCAACACGATGCGCGCCGGCGCGCCCATTCCCGCTTTCGCGAACCAGGCTTCGTGTTTCGATTGGGTATAGGCGCGGCCGTGTTCGAACAGTGTCATCAGGGACAAGTTGAAGCCCACCATGTCGTCCGGCGCAAGCCCGTCGTCGTGAAGAACCGCACCGGCGACGATCAGCAACCCGCCGGGCGCGACCGCTCGGGCGAGATTGACGAGCGCCGTTTCGGCTTCCGCCGGTCCCAAAACCTGTAACAAAGCCCGCGCGACGACGATATCGGCCGGGCCGCCGGGGGGTGGGCCCTTCAGCACATCGCCTTCGTCGATGACGATACGATCCGCGAGTCCCGCCGCCGCGACAAATTCGCGCGCCACCGGCAAGGCGGGGACGAGATCGCTCGCCGTCGCGGTCAGGCCCGGCAAAGCCTTGCACAGCGCGATGGCGACACCGGCCCCGCCGCAACCCGCATCGATCAAGTGTTTGGCGCCGGAAAGATCGAAGCGTTTGGCGATATCGCGCCCGACGGCGAGGGCGGTTTTGTGGATGCCGCGCAGAAACGCGTCTTCCGACGAATCCTGCGCGCCGGAGGGCGTCGCCTCGCGTACCGCACGCGCGAAATCGAGGCCGCCCCGAAAAAAGCGCCCATAGACCGGCGCGATCGGCCCGATATAGCCGGGCGCCTCGGGCACGAGATAGGCGGCGGATTCCGCAGTCAGCGCGTAGCGGCGTTCGCCGTCGCGCACGAGGAAACCGTAGACGCAGAGCGCGTCGCACAAGGCGGCGAGGCGCGTTTCGTCTTTCGCGTCGATCGCGCGCGCGAGTTCGTTAGCGCGCAAGGGCCCGCGCGCGAGGGCGGCGAACAGGTCGAGTTCGAGACCGGCGAGGAACGCGGCGGCCGGATAGAACCCGGCCAGCGCGCGCTGGAGCGTGAAGGGCGGGGGCGGCTTGCTCCCGCCCCCGGTCACTTCGACGCGCGCACGGCCGAAATCTCGTCGCGCAGCTTGTGCACGATGTCGACGAATTCCGGCTTGAACGTGTCCTCGAGTTTGCGCGGGCGCGCGAAATTGCTTTCGGTGATCGAGATGATCTTGCCCGGACGCGCGCTCATCATGAACACGCGATCGGCCAGATACACGGCCTCTCGCAGATCGTGGGTGATGAGCATGACGGTGGGGCGCTTCTTGATCCACAGCGTCTGCACGACGTCCCACAATTCCTCGCGCGTGAACGCGTCCAGCGCCGCGAAGGGTTCGTCCAGCAACAGCATCTGCGGCGAATGGATCAGCGCGCGGCACAGCGAGCCGCGCTGCTGCATGCCGCCCGAAAGCTGCCAGGGGAACTTGTCTTCGAAGCCTTTGAGGCCGACGGTCGCGAGCAATTCCTTCGCGGCGGCGATGTGCTTTTCCTTGTCGCGGCGGAAGGTCTTGGCGTGCGGCTCGACGATTTCCAGCGGCAGCAGCACGTTGTCCATCAGCGTGCGCCAGGGCAGCATGATCGAGTTCTGGAACGCCATGCCGCAAATCTTCAGCGGGCCGGTCACTTCCTGGCCGCCGACGATGACGTTGCCCTTGCTGGCCAGATGCAGGCCCGAGACGAGCTTCAGCAGCGTCGATTTCCCGCAGCCCGACGGCCCGACGACCGCGACGAATTCACCCTGACGGATTTTGAGGTCCGCCTGGTTGAGGGCAAGCGTATCCCCGTCCTTGGTGCGGTAAACGAGGTCGACCTTGTCGATATCGATGAAGGTGTCGGCTGCGGTCACGGGGTTTATCTCCGCTGGCGAGGGAAACTTTCCTCCCCAAGGAGCAAGGGCTGTGCCGGTCGGGATCGACCGGTCCGGGTCACGATGCCGGAGTCCCAGCCGCGAAATCAAGGATGTTGCTCAACGTTTGGGCAGGTCGGGCTAAACCTAGGCAAAATCGAGCTTACTTGTGGATTTTGCGGCGCGGCATTAGCTTGCTGCCCAATCCCTAAGCGAGGAAATCGATGGGCCATTTGTCCACCCATGTGCTCGACACCTATCACGGCAAGCCGGCCGAAGGGCTCAAGTTCAAGCTGATCCGCAAGACCGGCAATACGGAAATCGTGCTGGTGGACGGCGTGACCGACGCCGACGGGCGCAGCAACAAGCCGCTGCTGCCGGGGGCGGAGTTTCAAGTCGGGCGCTACGAATTCCAATTCGAGCTTGCCGCGTACTACCGCGCGAAGGGTGTGCAATTGCCCGACCCGCCGTTCCTGGACGTCGTGCCGATCGCCTTCGGCATCGCGGAGCCGAACGGCAAATACCACGTGCCGCTGCTGGCCACGCCGTGGAGCATGTCCACCTACCGGGGGTCTTGAGAAACGCCATGGATCCGCTGCTGCTCGAATGGCTCGATATTCTCGTCCGCTGGACGCATGTCATCACCGGCATCGCCTGGATCGGCGCGTCGTTCTATTTCAACTGGCTTGAATCGCATTTCCGCCCGCTGGAGACGCCCAAGGATCGCGTCGAAGGCGAGGTGTGGCTCGTCCATGGCGGCGGTTTTTATCGCGTCGAGAAATTCGCCGTGGCGCCGCCCACGCTGCCCAAGGAACTGCATTGGTTCAAATGGGAAGCGGCTTTCACCTGGATCTCGGGCATTCTGCTGCTGGCGCTGCTTTACTACGTGGGCTCGACCGGCGATTTCCTGACGATCGAAGCGCTTGCACCCTACGGCATCGGCGCGGCGATCGCCGTGTCGCTCGCCACCATCGCGATCAGCTGGACCGTCTACGATCTGCTGTGGAAGAGCGCTTGGGCCGAGGGCAATCCCGGCGGTGCGATGGCCGCGACCTTCGCGGGTCTCGTGCTGGTGGCGTATGTGCTGTCGCATATCATGACCGCGCACGCCGCCTATATCCATGTGGGCGCCGTCATCGGCACGATCATGACCGCGAATGTGTGGATGATCATCATTCCCAACCAGCGCGAATTGGTCGAGGCGACGGCGGCGGGCACCAAGCCCGAAGGCAAATACGCCAAGCAGGCGAAATTCCGCTCGCTGCATAACAACTATTTCACGCTGCCGATCGTGTTCATCATGCTGTCGAAGAACTGGGCGTCGACCTGGGGCCATGAATGGAACTGGGCGATCCTGGCGGGCGTGGCCGTCTGCGGCATCGCCGTGCGCCACTTCTTCAACATGCGCAACAAGGGCGGGGCGCGCGAGGCGGTCTGGCTGTTGCCGGCCGCCGCGGTCGGGATGGTCGTGCTGTTCTACGTGGTGCGCGGTTAGCGTCGTCCAGGCGTCACGATGGTGTAATCCCGGCGTCACGCGGCGCCGTTAGGACTCCCCGGCAGCGCGTCGCGATTCCCGCGACGCTTTCCGCCGGGAGAGCTCGATGTCCCAAAAGGATTACGCCACCCTCGCCGCCAAGCCGGAAAACGCCGGTTTGACCTTCGGCGAGTTGTACGAAATTTCGGAAGACATTCCGGTCAACCCGTCGGCGAACCCGACGATCGGCGACGTGTTCGCGCAGCGCATGGGCCGCCGCTCGGTGCTCGGCGGTTTGCTCGCCGGCACGGCGATCGCAACCGTCGCGCCGCAGCTGGCGAAAGCGCAATCCGTCGCCGCCGGTCTGCCCGGCGCGACCTTCGCGTTCGACGAAATCAGCCACGGCGTGGATGAGCGCCATCACGTCTCGCCCGGCTACGACGCCGACATCGTGATCCGTTGGGGCGATCCGCTATTCACCAATTCGCCCGCCTTCGATCCGGAGCGGCAGACCGGCGCCGCGCAGGCGCTGCAATTCGGCTACAACTGCGACTATATCGGCCTTGCGCCGATGCCCGGCGCGGCCGATACGTCGAGTGCTGCGATCATGTGCGTGAACCACGAATACACGAGCCCGGAAATCATGTTCCGCGGCGTCTCCAATCCGGCGACGGGCCGGGTCGACGCCACGAAGATGACCAAGGAATTCGTCGACGTGGAAATGGCGGCGCACGGCGCGTCGATCGTGGAGATCGCGAAGGGCGCCAACGGCAAATGGAGCTATGTGCGCGGCGGCCGCCATAACCGGCGGATCGATATCAACACGTCGATGCGCATCTCGGGTCCCGCCGCCGGTCACGATCGGCTGAAGACCGCCGCCGATCCGTCGGGCCGCGCGGTCAACGGCACGATCAATAACTGCGCCGGCGGCATGACGCCCTGGGGCACCTATCTCACGGCCGAGGAGAACTTCCACGGCTATTTCGGCGGCAAGCTGGCCGACGGCCACAAGGAAACCGCGAATCACCGCCGCTACGGCGTGCCGGGCGGCTGGTACAATTGGGCGGCCCATTACGACCGCTTCGATCTGGCGAAGGAGCCGAACGAACCCAACCGTCACGGCTGGGTCGTCGAGATCGATCCCTATGATCCGGCCTCCACGCCGGTCAAGCGTACGGCTTTGGGCCGGACGAAGCACGAAGGCGCGGAAACGATCGTCGCGCGCGACGGCCGCGTGGTGCTGTATTCGGGCGACGACGAGCGTTTCGAGTACGCGTTCAAATTCGTCACCGCCGGCCGCTTCAATCCGAACGACCGTTCGGCGAACCGCGACCTGCTGGATGCGGGCACGCTTTACGTCGCGAAGTTCAATGCCGACGGTTCGGGCGAATGGCTGGCGCTGGTGCACGGGCAAGGCCCGCTCACCGAAGCCAACGGCTTCGCGAGCCAGGCCGACGTGCTGATCGAAGCGCGGCGCGCGGGCGACTTGCTCGGCGCGACCAAGATGGATCGTCCGGAGGATTTCGAGCCCAACAAGCGGACCGGCAAAGTCTATCTGACGCTCACCAACAACTCGAACCGCAAGGCCGATCAGGTCGATGCGGTGAACCCGCGCGCCGAAAACAACTGGGGCCAAGTGGTCGAGATCACCGAAGCGGGCGACGATCACACCGCCACGCGCTTCCGTTGGGACTTGCTCGTCGTGTGCGGCAACCCCGCCAAGCCGGAACAGAAGGCGATGTACAATCCGGCGACGACCGCGAACGGGTGGTTCGCGTGCCCCGACAATATGTCGATCGATCCGGCCGGGCGGTTGTGGGTCGGCACCGACCAAGGGACCGCCTGGAAGGCCGCGTCGGGGACGGCCGACGGCGTGTGGGCGGTCGAGACGTCGGGTGCGCTGCGCGGCACGTCGAAAATGTTCTTCCGCGCGCCGATCGGCGCGGAAATTTGTGGGATGAACTTCACTTCCGACGGCCGCGCGATGACCGTCGCGGTGCAGCACCCGGCGACCGACGGCGCCAAGGAATACGCGCCGTTCGGTCGCCACCCGACCTTCGACGACATGCCGACGCGTTGGCCCGATTTCCAGGCCAATATGCCGGCGCGCCCGTCGGTGGTCATGATCACCAAGCGCGATGGCGGCGTGATCGGCGGCTGATCGGCTGCAATCCGTCAATACGGAACGGCGCCGGGGAAACCCGGCGCCGTTTTCGTTTCTCGATACCGCGCTACGCCGGATTTCGCGCTCGGATCAGCGGTTTGGGAGAATTTTTACCGCATCTTGAAACGGCGCGACGGCGGCCGACATTTAAGAGGTTCGATAACGACCCGAATGCGGAGAGACACCATGGAGACGCTGTTGCGATCCGACGACAATTCCTCGACCGAGACGACGCGGATCGCCAGCGACAAACCCACGCGCGCCGAAGCCGAAGCGGCGGTGCGCACGCTACTGCGCTGGACCGGCGACGACCCGGCGCGCGAAGGCTTGATCGATACGCCGTCGCGCGTCGTGCGCGCCTACGAGGAATTTTTCCAGGGCTACGACAGCGATCCGATCGACATCTTGCAGCGCACCTTCGAAGAAACCGACGGCTACGACGAAATGGTGCTGCTGCGCGACGTGTCCTTCGAAAGCCATTGCGAGCACCATATGGTGCCGATCGTCGGCAAGGCGCATATCGCCTATCTGCCGAACAAGCGCGTCGTGGGCATTTCCAAGCTCGCGCGCGTGCTGGATATCTACGCCAAGCGGCTTCAGATCCAGGAGAAGCTGACGGCCCAGATCGCCAATGCGGTGCAGGACGTGCTCCAGCCCAAGGGTGTCGCCGTACTGATCGAAGCCCAGCATCAGTGCATGACGACGCGCGGCGTGCACAAGGCGGGCGTGTCGATGGTGACGAGCCGGATGCTCGGCGCTTTTCGCACCAACGCGTCCACGCGGCGTGAATTCATGGCCATGGTCGGGCGCGGCTGACGCACGCGACATATCGCGACGGGGCGGCTATTCTGGCCGCCCATGAGCACCCCAACGTCGGACGGCGCGTCGGCCGCCATCTCCCAGGCACGCCGGAATCTGACCGCGATCGGACTGATCGTCGCGATGACGATCTCCTTCGCGCTGCTGGACGCGACGGCGAAGTACGCGACCCAGATTTTCGATCCCTTTCAGATCGTTTGGGGCCGCTATCTTTTCCACTTCCTGCTGCTGACGCCGATCCTGCTTCGGAAGGGCCCGATCCAGGCCTTCGCCAGCGCCCGGCCTGGCCTCAATATCGCGCGCGGCTTCATGCTGTGCGTGGTCACGCTGCTGTTCTTCTCGTCGATCAAATATCTGCCGTTGGTCGATGCGCAGGCGATCTCGTTCATCACGCCGCTGACGATCGTCGCGATCGCGCATTTCGTGCTGGGCCAGAAAGTCGGCCCGCGCCGCTGGGCCGCCGTCGCCGTCGGCTTCGCGGGCGTGTTGATCGTCATCCGGCCGACCGGCGACATGCATTGGGCCGCCTTGCTGTGCCTGGGCATGGCGTTGATGAACTCGGTCTACCATTTGGCGACGCGCTCGCTCGCGCGGACCGATTCCTCGCGCGTGCAGCTGCTTTATGCCGGGCTGACCGGCACGCTGGTGTTCTCCATGCTCGTGCCGTTCGTCTGGGTCACGCCCGATTTGAAGGGCTGGCTAATCCTTATGACGATGGGCGTGTTCGGCGCCGCCGGCCATTACCTGATGGGCGAGGCCTATGCGCGCGCCCAGCCGGCGATTCTGGCGCCCTTCACCTATACGCAGATCGTTTGGGCGGGGGCGATGGGCGCGTTGTTCTTCGGCCATGTGCCCGACGGATGGACGCTGCTTGGCGCCGCCATCGTCGTGGCGGCGGGGCTTTACGTTTTCTATCGCGAGCGCGCGGTGGCGCGCGCGGGAAAATGATCCGCGCGGCGTTCGCGGCCTTGGCGCTGCTGATCGCGACGCCCGCCGCCGCGCAAATTCCGGCCGACGACAGGGCTGCGTTCGAACGCGGGCTCGACGCTTATTTCGCCGGCGATCCGGAATCGGCGTGGTTCTTCTGGCTGGGGCCGGCCGAGCGCGGGCATGTCGGCGCGCAATTCTCGCTCGGCAATCTCTATCGCCAGGGCGAAGGCGTGCCCGCCGATGCCGTGCTTGCGGCGCAATGGTTCGCGCGCGCGGCCGCCGCGGGCCATGCGCATGCCAAGCTCAACTACGCGCTGATGCTCGATGCAGGTCTTGGCGTCGCGCGCAATTCGGTCGCCGCCTATATCGAGGCGATCCGCGCCGCGCAAAGCTTGGACGGCGACGATCGCCGCCAAGCGCGCGAAATCGCCGCGACCATCGCGCGGCGTTTGACGCCCGACGAAGCCGAGCGTGCGCGCCGCCAATTGATGGAAGGCTCGGGGCCGCGCCGTTGACGCGCGGCGCCCGGGTCTACTTCTTGTCTTTCTTCGCGTTCGCCGCGCGCTTCTCGGCGCCCTTGCCCTTGGTTTCGGCCGCGTCGCGGCGTTGCTGATTCTGGTCGCGGACTTGGCCCGCGCGCTCGGCGCCGCGCGCTTCGCCGCCTTGGTTCGACCGGTTCGGCGTGGTTTGCGCGAAGGCGCCGGCGCTTACGAAAGTAAGCAAGGCGGCGGCAAATACAATTCCCAGGCGTTTCATGGCGGTCGCTCCCATCTGGTTTTATTTGCCGGCGAAATTCGCTTTGCGCTTTTCGAGGAAGGCGCCGACACCTTCCTTGAAATCTTCCGTGCCCCACAACGCGGCGATCGCCTTGCGTTCGTAGGCGAGACCGGTTTCGAGCGGCGTGTCGCGCGCGGCCAGCACCAATTCCTTGGCGAGGCGCGCCGCGAGCGGCGCCTTCTGCGCGATCTTCGCCGCGATTTCGACCGCGCGCAATTGGGCGTCCTCGGCGATCTCGGCAACGAGTCCGGCGGCGAGGGCCGTTTTCGCGTCGACAAATTCGCCGGTCAGGATCAGCTTCATCGCGAGTTGCTGGCCGGCGATGCGCGCCAAACGCTGCGTGCCGCCGCCGCCGGGGATGAAACCGAGATTGATCTCCGGCAGACCGAATTGCGCCGCAGGGCCCGCGATGGCGATATCGGCGTGCATGGCGAGCTCCAAACCGCCGCCCAGCGCATAGCCGTCGATCGCCGCGACCATCGGCTTCGCGAAGCGCCGGATGCGCCCCCACAGCGCCGTGCGCGCGTCGAGCAAGCCGGTCACCGTGTCGCGCGTGGCGAGTTCCTTGATGTCGGCCCCCGCCGCGAAAACCTTGGCGCCGCCGGTCAGCACGATTGCGCGGATATTGGCGTCGTCGCTCGCGGCCTCCAGCGCTTCGGCGAGCGCCACGAGAAGCGGGGAGGACAGGGCGTTGCGCGCCTCCGGCCGGTTCAGCGTCAGCCGGCGGACATGCGGGGCGGGTTCGTCGATCAGAAGAAGGGCGTCGGTCATGGCGGGCGATTTTAGCAAAAAATATCCCCGCCGGGCGGGACCCGGCGGGGACGGATCGAATACCGATCGTGCGGCGCCGCGTTAGCGGCGTTCCGGCACCCGCGCCACTATGGAGATAATGGCGCTGCGGACATGGGCTTTGGCCCCATCCGAAGCGGCACTTGCCGGCGTGTGGCCAGCGTTGAACGATCCTTGTTTCACGGATCACCTCCTTTCGTGGCGGCGACCGGCGGCGTTCCCGCGCCACCTGTCGTTGGTCACCGGAAGGGCGCGTAAGGCGCGCCCGCCTTGCCTTCCGGAACCGCGGCTACCCCGCGACTCGAAACGGAAGGCCATCGACGCGCAAAGTGTGAATCAGCCGAAGACTCGCGGTCAAGGTTTTCCACAGGCCCAGGATGACGGCCGCGTGAAATCGTCAAATTTTGCCGGCGGCCTGCTGGCGCAGCTTGAAGCGCTGGACCTTGCCCGTCTCGGTGCGCGGCAACGCATCGACGAATTCGACCGCGCGCGGATATTTGTAGGGCGCGATCGTCGCCTTCACATGGTCCTGTAGCGCTTTGACCGTATCGGGTCCGGCATCCTTCATGTCGCGCAGCACGACATAGGCTTTGACGACCATGCCGCGATCGCGATCCGGTGCGGCCACGACGGCGCATTCCTTGACCTTGGCGTGTTCGAGCAACGCGCCTTCGACCTCGGGGCCCGAGACGTTGTAGCCCGCCGTCACGATCATGTCGTCGGTGCGCGCCTGGTACCAGAAGTACCCGTTTTCATCCATGCGATAGGCGTCGCCGGTCAGGTTCCAGCCCTTCTGCACATAGGCCTTCTGGCGTTCGGGATCGGCGAGATAGCGGCAGCCCGTGGCGCCGCGAATGGCGAGGCGCCCGACTTCGCCCGGCGGCAATTCGTTGCCGTCGTCGTCGAGGATGCAAGCGGTATAGCCGGGGATCGCCTTGCCGGTGGCGCCGGGAATGATGTCTTCCTGGCGCGCGGAGACGAAGATGTGCAGCATCTCGGTCGCCCCCAGACCGTCGAACAATTTGATGCCGGTGAAATCGTGCCATGCCTCGAAGATCGGCTTGGGCAGGAATTCGCCCGCCGACACGGCCTTGGTCAGGCTCGCGAAGGCCGCTTTGGGCGCGTTGTCCGCCATCACGCGATAGGCGGTGGGGGCAGTGAACAGGATCGTCGCCTTATGGTCCTGCACGATCTGCGGCAGAACGTCGGGCGAGCCTTTCTCGACCAACGCGGTCGATGCGCCAAAGCGCATCGGGAAGGTGACGAGCCCGCCCAAGCCGAAGGTGAAGGCGAGCGGCGGCGAGCCCGTGAAAATATCGTCGGCGTTGGGCTGCAAAATATAACGCGGGAAGGCATCGCAGATCGCGAGGATATCGCGATGGAAATGCATCGTGCCCTTCGCGTTGCCGGTGGTGCCCGAGGTGAACGCGATCAGCGCCACATCGGTCAGCGACGTCGGGCAATTGTCGAAGCCTTGCGGCTTCTTCGCCATGCGCGCTTCGATGCCGTCCGCCGCATCGGTGTTGAAATAGAGAATGTCCTTGCAGGTGGCGGCCGCGTCCTTAGCCTTCTCCATATCCTCGGCCAGGCGCGCATCGCACAGCGACAGCGCGATCTTCGCCTTGTCGATGATCTGGACGAGCTCGCGCGAACGCAGCAGCGGCATCGTCGTGACCGCAATGCCGCCCGCCTTGATGATCGCGAACCAGCACGCGACCATCATCGGATTATTGGCCGAGCGCAGCAGCACGCGGTTGCCGGGCTTCAGCCCCGCATCCTCGGTCAGCACGCGCGCGATGGCGTTGGCGCGGGTCAGCAGATCGGCATAGGTCCACACATCCTTGCCGAAGCGGATGCAGGCGCGACCGCCCCAGCCGCGCGCGACAGCCTTGTCGAGGAGTTCCACGCCCGCGTTGCAGCGCTGCGGGTAATAGAACTCCGGCAGCGCGAAAAACATCTCCGGCCATTCGCCGAGCGGCGGCAGATTGTCCCGCGCGAAGCTGTCGACATGGGCGGTGAACGGCAGAATGCGCTCAGGCATGGGCGGTCTCGTCGTAAGCGGGGATCGGCAATTCGATGCGGATGGTTTGCGATGGCGGCGAGGTATGGCCCGACGCGTCGTAGGCTTTGACGTGATAGGCGTAGGCGAGGCCGCCGAGCACCATGCGATCGACGAATTTGGTGCCCTTTACGGCTTCGACGATACGCGGCGTGCCGTCGGCTTCGACGCGATAGATGTCGTAGCCGGTGACGGCGCCGCCCGCGCGTTTCCACGCGAGCTTGACGGCACCGTTTTCGAATTTCGCGGTCAGGCCCGCATCGCCATCGGGCCAAGCGGGGGCTTGCGTGCTCATGTCTTCGTGCGGCGCCTGCTCGACGCCCTTGGGCCATAGGAAACAGGCGACGAGTTTGAACTTCTCGTCGAGCTGTTTGCAGACGTTGCAGTAGATGCAGCGCACGATCGCCCCTTCGCGGCCGGATGCGACCTTGCGCACCCAATCGGGGTCCGCCAGCAATTGCCGGGCCATGCCGATCATGTCGGCCTTTCCGTCCTGCAGAAGCCGCTCGGCGTCGGCAGGCTCGCTGATCTTGCCCGCGGAAATCACCGGCACATCGAAGCCGTTCGCGTTGATGAATTCCTTGATCGACGCGGCGAGATGCGTGTGCGGCATCGGCGGGTATTGCTCGCCGGGCATGCAGCGATCGCCCGAATAGCCGGTGTAGGGGTAGAGCGCTTCGCCTTCCTTATGGACCGCGTCCTCGAATTTGCCGCCGATCGACAGCGAGATGTAGTCGACACCCAATTGCGCCATGCGCAACGCGATGCGCTGGGAGTCGGGCAGCGCGTAGCCGTCCTTGATCGCTTCTTCCGCCAAGAAGCGCACGCCCACGGGCCAATCCTTGCCCACGCGCTTGCGCACTTCGGTCATTACGCGGCCGAACATATGCAACCGGCCTTCCAGCGTGCGGCCGTCATACTCGTCGCGGCGCAGGTTGCGGCGCGACAGGAACGACGACAGCGTATAGGCGTGCGCGGAATGGAGTTCGACGCCGTCGTAACCGGCTTCGCGCGCGCGCAACGCGGCCATGCCGAAATCCTCGACGATCTTGTCGATATCGGCGGGCGAGAGCATGTCGATCGTCTGGCGCCAGCCCGAGCGCGCGACCTTCATGAAATGGATGATCTGCGGCACGATCATCGACGGGCCGGCATCCTTGACCTGCTTCACCATTTCGCGATGACCGGCGACGAAATCGTCGCGCGACAGGCGCAGCAGCGGGCCGGATTTGGACTCGTGGATCGCCGTCGCCTCGACGACGATCAGGCCGACATGGCCTTCGGCGTAGCGCACATAGCGGTCGATAATGCCTTGATTGACGAACCCGTCCTCGCCCGACAGGCGCGTGACCATCGCGGGCACCGCGATGCGATTGGGGGCGGTCGCCGTGCCGATGCGGATCGGTTCGAGAATTTTCACGGCTGCGGCTCCGACAAAATCTGACTGGCGATGACGAGCTTCTGGATTTCGCTCGCACCTTCGTAGATGCGCAGCGCGCGCACTTCGCGGTAGAGCCGTTCGACCGTGGCGCCCGCGACCACGCCCTGGCCGCCATGAAGCTGCACGGCGCGATCGACGACGCGCTGCGCCATCTCGGTCGCGAAAAACTTCGCCATCGACGCTTCGCGCGTGATGCGCGGCGCACCGCTATCCTTCGTCCAAGCGGCGCGATAGATCAGCAACGCGGCCGCGTCGATCTCGGTCGCCGCCTCGGCCAATGCCGCTTGCGTCAACTGCATGTCGGACAGCATTGCGCCGAAAACTTTGCGCGATTTCGAGAACGCGATCGCTTCGTCGAGCGCGCGGCGCGCGAAACCCAAAGCCGCCGCGCCGACGGTGGAGCGGAACACGTCCAGCGTCGACATCGCGATTTTGAAGCCGTCGCCGGGTTTGCCCAGCAGCGCGTCGGCGCCGACGCGGCAATTCTCGAAACGCAATGTCGCCAGCGGGTGCGGGGCCGACACGTCGATCCGCGCTTCGACGATCAAGCCCGGTGCATCGGCCGGCACGACGAAGGCCGACAGGCCCTTGGCGCCCGGCGCTTCGCCGCTGCGCGCGAAGACGACGTATTGCCCCGCGATGCCGCCGTTGGAAATCCAGGTCTTGCGGCCATTCAAGCGCCACCCGTCGCCGTCTTTCGTGGCGGTGGTGCGCAGTGCCGCGACGTCCGATCCGCCTTCGGGCTCCGACATCGCGAAGGCGCCCAGGCTTTTGCCCGCCCGCACGGCCGGCAGCCACTTGGCTTTCTGTTCGGGGCTCCCGAACAACACGATGGAGCCCGTGCCCAAGCCTTGCATCGCGAAGGCGAAATCGGCGAGGCCGGAATGATAGGCGAGGGTTTCGCGCGCGAGGCACAACGTGCGCACGTCGTGCGATCCGTCGGGCACGGCGGCGTCGAGGAATTTCTCCGCCGCGAGCATCGAAACGAAATTCTTGGTCGTCGCGTCGGCGTCGTGTTCGTCATGCGCCAGCGGTTCGACCTTCGCTTTGCCGAAAGCCGACAGGCGCGCGGCGAAGTCGCGATGCTTCGCCTCGAAAAACGGCCAGGGCAGGAACGAACGGTCGGCCATCAACTGCCCTCGAAGACCGGCTTCTGCTTGGCGACGAAGGCGCGATAGGCGCGCTCGAAATCCTTCGTTTCCATGCAGATCGCCTGGGCTTGCGCCTCGGCTTCGATCGCCTGATCGACGCCCATATTCCATTCGTGGTCGATGGCCTTCTTGGTCATCGAATGGGCAAAGGTCGGGCCGTTCGCCAGATCGCGCGCCCAGACTTTCGCGGAATTTTCGAGTTCGGCGGGCGGCACGAGCTTGTTGAAGAAGCCCCAGCGCTCGCCTTCCTCGGCCGACATCGAGCGGCCGGTGAACAGCAACTCGGCGGCGCGCCCCTGGCCGATGATGCGCGGCAGGATGGCGCAAGCGCCCATGTCGCAGCCCGCGAGGCCGACGCGCGTGAACAGATACGCGACCTTGGCGTTGGGCGTGCCGATGCGTAAGTCCACCGCCATCGCGATGGCGGCCCCGGCGCCGGCGCAAATGCCGTCGATACCCGCGATCACGACTTGCGGACAGGCGCGGATCGCCTTGACCAGATCGCCTGTCATGCGCGTGAAGCGCAGCAGATCGGGCATTTCCATGCCGACAAGCGGGCCGATGATTTCATGCACGTCGCCGCCCGAGCAGAAATTGCCGCCGGCCCCCGTGATGATCACGGCCTTGATCTGGTCGACATAGCAAAGGTCGCGGAACAGATCGCGCAGCTCGGCGTAGCTCTCGAACGTTAGCGGATTCTTCTTCTCCGGCCGGTTCAGCACGATGTGTGCAACCTTGCCGTCCACCGACCAGCCGAAATGCTTGGGCGCGAAGCGCGCGGCGTCGTAGCGGGTCAGCATTATGCGGCTTCCTTGCCGCCGCGCTCGGCGGCTTTGGCGGATTGTTTGAGCTTCGCCAGCAATTCGAGCAGGCGTTTGAGGTCGCTGCGGTCGAGGCCGGCGAAGGCTTCGTCGATCCAGCGTTCGTGTTCGGGCAGCATTGCTTCAAAGCCGCGTTTGCCGGCGGGGGTGAGACGCACGCGCGATTGGCGGCGATCGGCGGCGGAAATCGTGCGGCGCACGAGACCTTCGCCGACCAAGGCTTCGACGAGGCCGGTGACGTTGCCCGCCGACACCATCATGGCGCGCGACAAATCGCCCATCGTCAAACCGTCGTCGCCCGCGCGGTGCAACTGCGACAGAAGATCGAAGCGCGGCAGCGTGATGTTCCAGGTTTCGCGCAACCCGCCGCGCACGCGCGATTCGATCAAGTTCGCGCAGGTGAGCAAGCGCAGCCAGGCGCGCAGTTGCAGATGGTCCGAATCCTCGTGTCCGCGTTCGCGATCCATCAGATTTCCCCTGCGGCGATCGGAATGGCAGCGCCCGTCACCGACGCGGCTTCGTCGCGCGCCAGCCACGCGACGCACGCGGCGACTTCCTCGGGCTTGATCAAACGGCCCATCGGGTTCGCGGCGGCGAAGCCGGTTTTAATGTCGCTATCCGCCTTGCCGGTTTTGGCGGCGACGCGGGCGGCCGCATCGGCCAGCATCGGCGTGTCGGTGTAGCCGGGGCACACGGCGTTCACGGTCACGCCGCTGCGCGCGTATTCGGCCGCGAGCGCTTTGGTGAGCCCGACCAGCCCGTGTTTCGCGGCGGTGTAGGCGGAGGTGTAGGCGTAGCCTTTGAGACCGGCGGTGGAGGCGACGTTGATCACGCGGCCCCAGCCATCGGCGGCCATCGCCGGGATCGCGAGTCGGCACGCGGTATATGCGGCGGTGAGGTTGAGATTGAGCATCCGCGCCCACATCTCGGGATCCGTGCGCCCGAAGGGGGCGGTTTCGGCGTGGCCCGCGTTGTTCACCAGAATATCGACATGCTGGTGCCCGGCGGCGGTGGCGAAAGCGTGGCCCAGCGCTTTCGCATCGGTCACGTCGCAGGCGAGGGCTTCAGCGCCAAGCTCGGCCGCGAGCGGGGCCAAATGCGTGACGTTGCGCGCGATCAGCGTCAGGCGCGCGCCGTCGGCGTGAAGGGCGCGGGCGATGGCAGCACCGATGCCGCGCGACGCACCCGTGACGAGCGCGTGGCAGCCCGCGAGCGGACGATGGGCGTCGGTATCAACGGTGGTTTCAATCGACAATCCGGCCTCCCCAGGCGAGATACTTTAAGTCTAAAGTATCTGGCCGGGGAAGCGCAAGGCACGTCAGCGCGCGGGCACCAGCCGCGCCAGAACGCCGTCGCGCGAATCGCTGACGAAATAGACGTAACCGTCGGGCCCGACACGCACATCGCGAATACGCCCGGCCGCGCCCTCGGCGAGTTTCTGTTCGCCCGTGACGCGCCCGTCGCGGATCGTCACGCGGCGGATCGCCCCTTCGCGCAGCATGCCGACCAGCAAATCGCCGCGCCACGCGGGGAAGGCGTCGCCGCGATAGATCGCGAGTCCCGACGTCGCGGGCGAGGTCGGGCCCCAGATATGCACGGGGTCTTCCATGCCGGGCTTAGAGGTACCTTCGCCGATTTGCGTCCCCGAGCCGTATTGGCGGCCATGCGTCACGACCGGCCAGCCGTAATTGAGGCCGGGCTTGACGATGTTGATTTCGTCGCCGCCTTGCGGCCCGTGCTCGACGCTCCACAACGTGGCACCATCGAAGGCGAGGCCCTGCGGGTTGCGATGGCCATAGGAAAAGATCTCCGGCCGATAGCCGTTGCGATCGAGGAACGGATTGCCGGGCGCGGGCTTGCCGTCGCGCGCGAGGCGCAGCACCTTGCCCGCCAGATCGTCGGTGCGTTGCGCGCGCGGATCGTTTCCGCGATCGCCCGTCGTCAAGTAGAGGAATCCGTCCGTGCCGAAGGCGAGGCGCGAGCCGAAATGTCGCCCGCCCGATCCCGCCGGTGTGGCGTCGAGCAAAGTCGCGACATTATTCAAACGCCCATCGGCGTAGCGCGCGCGCACGAGGCGGGTGAGGGCACCGCCCTCGGTCTGTGCGGCCATCGTCAGATAGATTTCGCCGGTCGTCGCGAAATCCGGCGCGAGTGCCACATCGAGCAAGCCGCCTTGGCCGCTGGCATAGACTTGCGGCAGGCCCACGACGGGCTCGGCGCGCAACGCGCCGTTCGTGTAGAGCCGCAAACGGCCGGGGCGTTCGGTGATCAGCGCGTCGCCGTTCGGCAGGAAGGCGACGGCCCAGGGATTTTCGAGCCCGCGCGCCAGCGTTTCGACGCGATAATCCTGCGCTTGCGCCGCGATAGGCGCGGCAAACATTGCCAAAATTACAAATAGAAAACGCATTTACGCCTCCACCGTTCCGAAGGAAGGGTGGGGCGACGCGCCGTTCAGTTCAAGGGCGTTGGAACGCCTTGACCTAGAAGGCCTTGCCCTAAAAGGCCTTGAACGTGATCAGCGTGAACGTGTCCTTCACGCCGGGAATTTTCTGGATGCCCATCACGAAATGGCCGGGATCCATGTCGTCCGGCAAGTAGCATTTCAGATGCAGATCGTACTGGCCCGAGATCGAATAGACCTCGGAGACCTGTTCGGTCTCCATCGCGCGCTCGGCCACGTCGTAAGCGTGACCGAGTTCGCATTTCACCATGATGAAGATCGTCTGCATGGGCGAAGCACTCCCTCGCCGATCAGTTAACCCGCCGCGCGCCGTCCGCGCAACAGGAAGGCGGGGACCCCGCCGTCGTCGAAGCCGCGCCCCAGGCCTTCCGGCAGCGGGGCATGGCGCTCGTTGCCGACGCTATCGCCGGGCGTGCGTTCGTGATGGACGCGCTCCTGATGCGATTGGCGTTCCTGGCGGCGCGGCTGGCGCGGACGCGGGGCCGGCGCGTGCACCGGGGCCGGCGGTACGAAGTCGACCACTGCGGCGGGTTCGGCCATGACCGTCTCCGCGACAACAACCGGCGCTTCGACCGCGAGGGGCAATTCGCCCGTCGCTTCCGGTGCCGGGGTTTCGTCGCGACTGGGACGACGCGAACGGCCGCCGCGATCGCGACCGCCACGCCCGCCGCGCGAACGGGACTCGCGTTCCGGGCGCGGGCTGTCGCCTTCGGCGTCGCCGCCGGTCGGCGCTTCGAAGCCTTCCAGCACGATCGGCGGGATCGGCTTCTTGATCAGCGATTCGATCGCGCGCACGAATTTGGAATCGTCGCGCGTGGCGATCGTATAGGCGATGCCCGAGCGCCCCGCGCGGCCCGTGCGGCCGATGCGGTGGACGTAATCCTCGGCGTTGATCGGCACGTCGAAATTGAACACGTGCGACAAGCCGCCGATGTCGAGGCCGCGCGCGGCCACGTCGGAGCAGACGAGGATCTGGATCTCTTCGCGCTTGAACCCGTCGAGCGTTTCCATGCGCGTCGTCTGGTCCATGTCGCCGTGCAACGCGCCCACGTTGAAGCCGTGGCGCTTGAGTGATTTCCACAGGATGTCGACGTCGCGCTTGCGGTTGCAGAACACGAGCGCGTTCTTGATCTGCTGCGCGCCGATCAAGCGGCGCAGCGTTTCGCGCTTCTCGCGTTCGGCGACCGTGACGATGCCTTGCGTCACCGTATCGGCCGTGGCGGCCGGGGCCGAGACCGCGACTTCCTTCGGATTGTTGAGGAACTTGTCGGCCAGGCGCTTGATTTCCGGCGCCATGGTCGCGGAGAAGAACAGCGTCTGGCGCAAGGGGGGCAGCAGCGACACGATGCGCTCGACGTCGGGGATGAAACCCATGTCGAGCATGCGGTCGGCTTCGTCGATCACCAGCAGCTTGGTGTCGTGCATCAGGATGCGGCCGCGATCGAACAGGTCGAGCAAGCGGCCCGGCGTGGCGATCAGCACGTCGACGCCGCGTTCCAGCGCCTTCTGCTGTTCGTCCATCGACACGCCGCCGATCAGCAGCGCCTTCGTCAGCTTCAGATACTTGCCGTATTTGTCGAAATTCTCGGCGACCTGCGCGGCGAGTTCGCGCGTCGGTTCCAGGATCAGCGAGCGCGGCATGCGCGCCTTGGCGCGGCCTTGGCTCAGCGCGTCGATCATCGGCAGCACGAAGCTTGCCGTTTTTCCCGTGCCGGTCTGGGCGCAGCCCAGAACGTCGCGGCCCATCTGGACGTAGGGAATCGCTTTTTCTTGGATGGGTGTCGGGGTCGTATACCCCGCATCTTTGATCGCGTTCAGAACGGGCTCGGAGAGCCCCAAATCTTCGAAAGTCATTACTCCGGTCTTCGTTTCGGTTGGCGCCGCATTCGTCTTTGGCAGCGCGACCTCCCGGTGGCATCCCGGGCGGCGGGTCCCGCCGATCGGGACCCCAGAGGGAAGGCGCAAGGTACGGCGCCTTTTCGCAGTCGCGGTAAAACCCCGCAGAACGGTAGGAAACTATGGATTTATGGCGAAAAGTCAAGGTTCCGGCTAAGGGTTACGCATGATTATGGACGCTGCCAAAGCCCAATTGCTGGTCGTCGACGTGCAGGAACGCCTGCTGCCGGCGATGGCCGAACCCGACCGCGTGACCGGCGGATGCGCCAAATTGGTGACCGCCGCCAAGCGCTTGGCGGTTCCCGTGCTGGTTTCGGAACAATATCCGAAGGGTCTGGGGCCGACCGTGGCGGCGTTGAAGGACGCAGGCCCGGTATGCGCCAAGATGACGTTCTCGTGCGCGGATGACGAAGGCATTGCCCGCGCGATCGAGGCCCAAAATCGCCGCCAACTCGTGATTTGCGGAATCGAGGCGCATGTCTGCGTCCTGCAATCGGCCCTCGGCTTCAAAGCCAAAGGCTACGACGTCGCGGTCGTGTGGGACGCGATTTCGTCGCGCAAGCTCGCGGACAAGGAACTCGCGGCGCTTCGCCTGCGCGCCGAAGGCGTGTCGATCGTCAATGTCGAGATGACGATCTTCGAATGGCTGCACGCGGCGGGCACGCCGCAATTCAAAGAACTTTCGGCGTTGATCAAATGAACAAGATCCCCCTCGTTCTTCTGCCCGGTCTGCTGTGCGATCAAGCGCTCTGGCAAAAACAGATCGACGCGCTGTCGGATATCGCCGATTGCCACGTCGCCGATCTCACGCGGCACGACACGCTCGCCGGCATGGCGGATCACGTGTTGGCCAACGCGCCCGCGAAATTCGCGCTCGCCGGTTTGTCGATGGGCGGCTATCTGACGTTCGAGATTTTGCGCCGCGCCAGCGAGCGCGTGCTGCGTGTGGCGTTGCTCGATACTTCCGCGCGCGCCGATACGCCCGCGCAGAACCGGAACCGCAAGATGTTCGTGTCGCACGCCAAGCGCGGCAAGTTCAAAGGGGTGACGCCGCAGCTGATCCATAATTGGGTCAGCCCCAAATCTTCGGCGCGCGATCCCGGCATCATCGATGCGGTGCAGGCGATGACTCTGCGCGTGGGCTCGGACGCGTTCTGCCGCCAGCAAGCGGCGATCATGGAGCGGCCGGACTCGCGCCCCCAATTGCCGCTGATCCAATGCCATGCGCTGGTGCTGTGCGGGCGCGAGGATCAGGCCACGCCGTTGGAGATGAGCCGCGAGATGGCGGCCGATATTCCGGCGGCGCAGCTGGTCGTGCTGGAGGATTGCGGCCATCTCGCGACGATGGAAAAGCCCGAGGAAACTTCCGCCGCGATGCGCCGCTGGCTGCTGGCGGAATGATCGCAACGCTTGCCATCTATGCCGGTGCCGCACTGGCGGAGATCGCCGGCTGTTTCGCCTTCTGGATTTGGATGCGCGGCGGGGCGTCGCCGCTTTGGCTGATCGGCGGTGCCGTGTCGCTCGCGGCCTTCGCTTGGCTGCTGACATTGAGCCCCGCCGAAGCGGCGGGGCGCGCCTACGCGGCCTATGGCGGCGTCTATATCGGCGCGTCGCTGCTCTGGCTGTGGGGTGTCGAAGGCCGTATGCCCGACCGCTGGGATTTGATCGGGGCGGCGCTGTGTTTCGTCGGCGCGGCGCTGATTTTGTTCGGCCCACGCGCCGGGGCTTGAAATAACGCGCCCGATATGGGCATTGCTGGGGCGGAACTTTCGAGGCCCGCCTTGTCTTCGCCCGCATCCGACGACGAAATCGCCCAGCAAATCCGCCGCGCTTTCCGCTCGCTCTGGCGGCTGGGCAGTCACGCGCTGGTCGGCTGGCGCGAAACGCCGCGCGGCCTGGAAATCCTAACCGTGCCGAAAATTCGGCTGTTTACGCTGGAGGATCCGCCGCGCCGCGTGTTCTCGGGCGAGCGGCATATGGGCGACGGCGCGTTCGACGAGGTCGCACGGTTCCTCGCCGTGCAGCCGATCGAATTGCGTTTGCCGCGCCCGGTCGGCGACATGACGGGCGAGATCGCGCCCGCCTTGATCGACCGAGAATTCATGCCGCTTTGCGTGCAGCACAGCGAGGCGCGCGCCGTGCTGCTGCTCGATATCGTCGCTTTCTCGAAGAACCGGCCGGAGATTCAGGCGGCCCAGCTCGCCACGCTCGATTTCGCGATCAATTTGGCGGGCGAGGCGGCGGCGAAGCTCGGCTTTCCGTTCACGATGGAACGCTCGACCACCGGCGACGGATATTACGTCTGGAATGCGCGCAAGGGCGTGGAGGCCGACGCGGCGTTGTTCGCCTTCAACGTGCTGCTGTCGATCTATTACCTCGCGATCAAGCGCACGACGAAGGTCGCCGACGCGGTGCCGGAACTGCGCGGCAGCCTGAGCGTGGGGAGCCACTACACCTATTATCGCCCGTCGCGCGACGAATTGGGCTTCGCCGAATACATCGTCGGCGACGTGACGATCGCGGTGGCGCGCCTGATCCAGAATTGCCGCGCCGGGCAAATCCTGGTCGGCGACTTCACGCGCACCGGCGGGGAAGGGGTGCCGCCGCTCGACACCGAAGCCTTCGTGAAGCTGGTCGACAATCACCTCGCCAAGCTAACCGGGCTCGACGTGCTTGGCACGAAAGTCGCGCGCGCGACGATGTATCTAACAGGTCCGCAAGGGCAAGACGGCAAGTTCCGCCGCCAGAAGCTGAAAGTCGTCGACAAGCACGGCATGTCGCATTTCTGTTTCAACGCGAAGGTCAACGCCTTCCTGGAGGCGGGCGAGCCGTTCTATGGCGGCTTGCAGCACGCCGATTTCGTCGCCCAGCGCGGTTAATCCTTCACCAGTTCTTCGGTGTCGCATTGGCGGATGTCGACGCCTTTGAAATCGGCGCCGCGCACCCGCGCGCGGGCGAAACTCGTGCGCAGCTTGCGGCCCGTCGGTTTGCCGCTGGCGTCGTTGATCGGCACTTCGCCGACATGGGCGCCGGTCAGCCGCGCGTCGCGCAGATGCGCTTCCTGGAAGCGCGCGCCATGCAGCGTGGCGCGCGTGAGATTCGCGCGGAACAGATCGGCCCCCGCGAAATTCGCCAGCAGCAGCGTTGCCCCTTCGAGCGATGCGCCCGCGAGCTTGGCGCCCCGGAAACTGGCGCCCGACAGATCGAGTTTCGCCAGATCGTAGAGTGCCAGATTGGCGCCGTCGAAATTCGCCGCACGGCCGGCACGGCCCCGGCTGTCGAGCCATTCCGCATGCGCTTCGATCTCGCGCGCGATGGCGGGCGCGAATTTGCTACGCGCGACCAAGGCGCCGCTCGCGTCGAGCATCAGCCCCGCCGGATCGACGCCGTCGAGCTTGGCGCCTTCCATATTGGCGCCGGCGAGATTGGTGTTGCCGACACGCGCGTTGGCGAGATTGGCTCCGGCGAGATCGGCCCCGACCAGCGTGGCACCGGCAAGCTTCGCGTCGCCCAGATCCGCGCCGCGCAGTTTGGCATGGGCGAGATTGGCCCCGCCGAGATTGGCGCCGAACAGGAAGGCACCTTCGAGATTGGCGCCCGCAAGGCTCGCCCCCGACAGATCGACACCCGCGAGCTGCGCGCGTTCCGCGTTCGCGTATTCCATCAGGCAATCGGAAAGATCGCTGACCTCCAGCCCGAAGCCGCCGCCATTGCCGCTGGCATCCATCATCACGCCGCCGCGAAAATCGGCCCCCGCCAGATTGGCGCCGTTGAGATTGGCGCCTTTCAGCGTGACGCCGCGCAAGGTCGCGCGGCGCATATCGGCGGCTTGCAGATCGGCCCCAGCGAGATCGGCGCCGAACAGATCGGCCTCGAGCAGCGACGCGCGGGCGAGCCTTGCGTTGACGAGCTTGACGCCCGCCATGCGGGCCCCGGTCAATTCGCGGCCGACCAGATTGGCGCCGGACAGATCTTTGCGGGTCAAATCCAGCGGTGCGCCGCGCTGGATGTTTTTCGCGGACGTCAGGAATTGGCGGATATCTTCGAGATCGCGTTCGTTTTCGTTCGACATGAATACCCGCGGCGTGTTCGGGCAATTTTCACTCTATTTGCAGCGCAACGGGAAAATTTCTGCTGTAACGGCCGTCACAGTGACGCGAAGCCGAAAATGATAAAAATCATTATAAATCAATAATTTGGTTCGTATCGCTAGACCGGCCGTCAAACCAGCTTCGTCATGACAATCCTATGATACGCCGCCCGGTCCTGCAGCCGCGCGTACCACGCCATTAGATGCGGCTGGTTGGGGCGCTGCTCGACCAGGTTGACATAGCGCCACACCCATTGGCCGAGCGCGATATCGGCGAGCGTGAACGCATCGCCGACGACATAGGCCTTGCCGGCCAACTGGGTGTCGAGCAACCCGGCGGCATCACGCGACGCTTGGGACGCGGCGGCGAGGGCGGCCGGGTTCTTTTCCTCCGGCTTCGCGCGCAGGGTTTGATAGAGCACGGTGGTCGCGGCAGGGGCCACCGTGCAAGCCTGCCAATCCATCCAGCGATCGACATCGGCGCGCACGCGCAGATCGGCGGGCCACAAGCCGCCAGCCGCATGCTTGGCGCCGAGATAGCGCAAGATCGCGTTCGACTCCCACAGCGTGAACCCATCGGGCTCGACCAGCGTGGGGATTTTGCCGGTGGGATTGACGCGCTTGTAGTCGTCGGTGCCGGCCTTGCCCGGCGGCACGTCATGCGCGGTGCGATAGGGCAAGCCCAGCTCTTCGCACAGCCAGAGCACTTTCTGGACGTTGGACGACGAGGCACGGCCGTAAATCTCGAGCATATGGGTTCCGTTCAAGCGGCTTGGGGCAGACGCAGTTCCAGGCGGCGCACGTCGATATTGCCGTGATCGGCGATCAGCAGCGAGGCTTCGGGCACCGAGGTCCAATGCGACGTGTCGGTATCGAGCGGTTCGGAAAGGACCAAAACAGAATCGGCGCCGCTTTGGTCGCCCGCGCAGTCCCCGCCGACCGCTGCGCGCACGCCCGTGCCGCAGCCATAGAACAGCGTCGGCGATTTGCCGTCGGTCGAATAGCGCGCGGCATAGACGCGCCGCCCATCGGTGAACGCGGCGGTGAAGCGGAACGGATCGGCGCAGCCCGCCGCCGCGTGCGCGGCGGTGACGTGTTCGAGCGTGCGCGCGACCGCCGTTTCCGGATCGCGCTCCAGCCCGTAACTCAGCATCAGCAGGAAGATCGTCTCGCTGTCCGTGGTGCCTTTGCGCGCGCGGTAGAAATCGGGCGCGATCGCGAAATCCAACTCGCGGGCCACGCGGTCGAACCCGCCGATCTGGCCGTTATGCATGAACATCCAGCGCCCGTACTGGAACGGGTGGCAATTGGCGCGGCTGATCGACGTGCCGGTCGAGGCGCGCACATGGGCGAAGAAATGCCCGGTGCGGATCTGCTCGGCGATCGAGCGCAGATTCTCGTCGTTCCAGGCGGGGCGGATGTCGCGGAACAGGCCGGGCTCCGGCCGGTCGCCGTACCAGCCTACGCCGAACCCGTCGCCGTTGGTGATCGTGTGGCCCTTGCGCGCATGCAGCGACTGCGTGACGAGGGAATTTTCAGGCTTGAACAGAAAGTCTTCGAGGTAAATGGGTCGGCCCGTATAGGCTAGCCAGCGACACATGATGCCGTTCCCCTGTCAGGCGGTTCTTGCCGCCGATCGACGACTCGATCGATAAAATATTCCAAAATCCCGGGATTATCGAGGGGGAGCGCAGCGTGGCGGCGAAACCTTCCTGCGGAGGCTTACGAAACGACGCCATGGGTTCGTTCCGCTTCGTTCTCGCCGCCGCCGTTCTAGCGCTCGTCGCCTGTGCCGCCCCGTCGCGCGAAACCGGGCAAGGCTGCGCGGTGCCGCGCCTCGCCGCCTCGCCGGCGCCGGGCATCCTGCTCGGCGATTTGGGCATGCCGCCGGGAAGCCTGCGCGACGACGAGATCGCGGCGATGGCCCATTGCCTCGGACCCGATCTCGACGCGGCCTTCGCGCGCGTGCGCGACAAGGCGATCGACGGCAAGAATTGGACGACCATGTCGACAAGCTATCGCGCGTCGGAGCACGGCATGTTCCTGCAAGTCTATGCCGATGCGGCCGCCGCGCCCTCCTATCGCCTTTACGAAATGGGCGCGCGGATGCCGGAAGGCGCCACGCTGCTCAAGCGCAGTTTCCGTGTCGGCGCGGACGGCAAAGCCGAAGCGTTCCGCATCTTCATCATGACGCGCGAGAGGACGGGTTATGCGCCCGACGCCCACGATTGGCGCTTCGCCGTGTTCCAGCCCGATGGCACGCTGATCGGCGAAACCGGCGGGCGGGGCGACGCGAATGTCCGCTTTTGCATCGAATGCCATCGCGCCGCGCAAGCGCAGGATTATTTGCTTTTCGTGCCGCCGCGCTTTCGGATCGATGCGCGTTAATCGCTAAATTCCCGCGTATTTTCGCTAAATCTCCGGCGATACCGGCTATGTGCGAAATAGTTTCGCATGCGCTCGCGCCGGATACGGGCCGTTAAGGAATCGCCGATATAGGGGATGCTCGCCTTCGCGATTTTCCGCAGGAGCATCCCTATGATCGCGCTATCCAAGCTTTCCATCCGCGCCACGCTGGGCGCTTTGATCGGCGTCATGGGCGTGATGCTCATCGCGTCGACCGTGTCCGACGTGTCGGATGCGTATTCGCGCTATGCCGCCGCGCAACGCATCGCATCCTACGCGCCGATCAGCCAGGCTTTGTTCAAAACGCTGCAGGAAGCGCGGCTGGAACGCGGCAATACGCAAACGGCGTTGAGCGGCGAAGCGCCGGTCGTCGCGTCGATGGCGGACGACATCGCGAAGAACCGCAAGATCACCGAGGAGGGCTACGCCGCCAGCGTCGCGTTGCTGGCGAAGGTTTCGCTGCCCGGCCTCGATCAAGCGATCGGCAAGTTGAAGGCGAGCCACGAAGCCTTGGCCGCCTTGCGCGGCAAGGCCGCGAACGATATCCGCGTGCCCCGCGCGCAGCGCGACGCCGCATTGATCCGCGACTGGGCCGGCATCGGACAGAACTTCCTCGATCAGCTCGAGGCGACCGGCACGCTGCTGGAAAATTCGCTGCTGTTCTTCGATCCGGTCATCGACCAAACCTTGAGCGTCAAGCGCGCGGCCTGGACCGTGCGCAGTGCCGCCGGTTCGACCGTGCTGCGCATCGGCTCGACGCTGTCGGCGGGCCGCGCCTGGACGGCGGAGGAGGCCCAGGCGCAAGCGCGCGATTTGGGCATCGCGTCGGCCGCCTGGACGATCGTGCGCGAAGCTTCCGCGCGTCCCGAACTCGCCAAGTCGATCGACGCGGCGGTGAAGGCGGCGCAGCCGAACTTCACGGGCCCGCTCGCCGAGGAAAACGCGGCGCTGGGCAAGCAGCTCGCCGCCGGCGAGAAGCCCGCGATGGCCGCCCCCGATTTCCTGCGCACGCGCATCGAGGCGTTGGCTCTGATCGGCAATGTGTCGCTGGTGGCGCTGGCGGAGATCGTGCGCATGGCCGACGATCAGATCGCGAGCGCCGAGCGCGCGCTGATCCTCAACGCATTGCTGCTGCTGTTCTCGGCCGGGCTGATCGTCGCGGGGTTCTTGATCGCAATGCGCCGCATCTCGGCGCCGATCCGCGCGCTGACCGGTGCGATGCAGCGCCTCGCGGCGCATGACCTCGCCACCGAAATCCCCGGGGCGGCGCGCGGCGACGAGATCGGCGACATGGCGCGCGCGGTCGAGTTCTTCAAGAAGAAGATGATCGAAGGCGACGCGCTGGAAGCCGAGCAGCGCGCCGCACGCGAAGCCAAGGAACGCCGCCAGCTTGCGATCGAAGCGGACATCAAGACGTTCGACGAATCCGTTTCGTCGTCGCTGAAGACGCTGGCCGCCGCGTCCAGCGAATTGCAGGCGACGTCCAAATCGATGTCTTCGATGGCCGACGACGCCAGCAAGAAATCGGTTTCGGTCGCGGCGGCATCCGAACAAGCGTCGACCAACGTGCAGACGGTGGCGTCGGCGGCCGAGGAATTGTCGTCCTCGATCGCCGAAATCAGCCGCCAGGTCGCGGAATCGACCCGTGTGGCGGGCGAAGCGGTGGCACAGGTCGAAGACACCAACGGCCAAGTGCGCTCGTTGGCGGCGGCGGCCGAAAAGATCGGTGACGTGGTGAAGCTCATCAACGACATCGCGGCGCAAACCAATCTTTTGGCGCTCAACGCCACGATCGAAGCGGCGCGCGCGGGCGAAGCGGGCAAGGGTTTCGCGGTCGTCGCGTCGGAGGTGAAGACGCTCGCCAATCAAACGTCGAAGGCGACCGAGGAGATCGCGGCGCAGATTTCGGCGATCCAGGGGGCCACCGGCAAGGCCGTCGGGGCGATCGGCACGATCGGCACGACGATCGGTCAGGTCAGCCAGATCGCGACCACGATCGCGTCGGCGGTCGAGGAGCAGGGGGCGGCGACCCAGGAGATCGCGCGCAACGTCCAGCAGGCCGCGTCGGGCACGGCGGTGGTATCGAGCAATATCGCGGCCGTCACGCAATCGACGGACGAAACCGGCACGGCGGCCGCGCATGTGCTGACGGCCGCCGACGATCTCGCGCGCTTGGCTGAAAGCCTGCGCGCCGAAATCGACGGTTTCGTGGTGAAGATGCGCGCCGCCTAAAGAACGGCACGCAGGACCAGATAGGCGCCCAGCGCCGAAAGGCCGAAGAAGAACACGCGCCGGAAGGCGGCGACCGATAGCTTTGCGCGCACGCTTTGGCCGAGCCACATCCCGGCCAAAGCGGGCAGCAAAGCGACGAGGGAACGCGCCGCTTCGTCGACCCCGAACAACCCGGCACGCCCCAGCCCCAAGGCGAGGGCGGCGGTCGAAACCATGAAGGCGATACCGAGCGCTTGGACGAGTTCGTCCTTCTCCAGCCCGATCGCCTGAAGGAAGGGCACGGCCGGCATCACGAACACGCCCGTGACGCCGGTGACGAGACCGGTGGCGATGCCGACCAGGGCGCCGGTGACTTTCTCTTGCGCCGGCGCCACGCGCCATTTGACCCCACCCAACGTCAGCCCGGCATAGATCAACAGCGTGACGCCCAACGCGGGCGCGGCGTAGCGCGCATAGTCGCCGGTCATGGCGCCCGAGGCGAGCCAAGTCGCCGGGATCAGCGGCAGCAGGAACGGCCAGAGCCGCAGGCACAGCGCGCGGAAACGCCCGCCCGACAGCATCTGCCAAAGATTGGTCGCGAAGGACGGCACGATCAGGAAGGCCGCCGCTTGGACCGGCGCCAGGACGACGGCGAGCAAACCCATCGTGACGGTCGGCAAGCCCATGCCGAGCACGCCTTTGGAAAAGCCGCCGATCAGGAAGACGAAAGCCACGAAAGCGAGAAGCGGATCGATCATGGCGCGAGCTTGACGCGGCACGCAGGCGGTTCACAATAAGGAAAATCCGGAATTTGGCTTCGGAGTATCCGAATGCGCTTCGATCCCGCCGATCTGCGCTTGTTTCTCGCCGTGGCCGAGAGCGGTTCGCTCGCGGCCGGGGCGGCCAAGCTGCGTTTGTCGATCGCCTCGGCCAGTGCGCGCATCAAAGGCATGGAAGCCGATCTCGATACCGTCTTGTTCGTCCGCCATCGCCGGGGCTTGGCGTTGAACGCCGGCGGCCAGGCGTTCAAACGTCATGCGTCGTCGCTGGTCGAAGGCCTCGACCGGATGCGCGCCGACATGGCCGCCTATGGCCGCACGACGCGCAGCCTTGTCCGGCTCGCGGCGAATACGGGGGCGGCGTCGGAACATTTGCCGGCGGATCTGGGCGCGTTCCTCGCCGCAAACCAACGCATCGATGTGGAGATCGTCGAGCAGCGCAGCGCCGACGTGGCGCGCGCCGTCGCGGTCGGGGCGGCGGAAATCGGTGTGGCGGCCGACACCGCAGCGTTGGGCGATGTGCGCACCTTTCCCTATCGCGACGATCCGCTGTGGGTGGTGCTGGCGCGCGATCACGCGCTGGCGGCGCGCAAATCCTTGCGCCTCGCCGCGATCGCCGATCTGCCGATGGTGGCGCTGCCCGAAACACGCGCGCAATTCGATCTGGTCGCCGAACACGCCGGGCGCCTGGGCAAGAAGCTCCATGTCCGCGCGCGCGTGCCGACTTTCGATGCCGTGGCGCGGCTTGTCGCGAGCGGCGCCGGGATCGCGGTCATGTCGCGCATTGCGGCGCAACGCGCGGCGGCTTCGTTGCCGGTCAAAGGCATTCCGCTCGCCGACGATTTCGCGCGACGGCGCCTTGTCCTCTGCGTGCGCCGCGTGGCGGGGCTGCTCCCCGCCGCGCGCGCGTTGTTCGAATACTTGAAGGCCTAGACGTCCAGTTCGGTCGCGAACTTGGCGTGTTCCTGGATGAAGGCGAGGCGCAGCTCCGGCTTGCGGCCCATCAGGCTTTCCACGCGCTGCTCGGTCGCTTCCTTTTCGTCCGTTTCGTGCGCGTGCGGCACGGTCACACGCAGCAACGTGCGCCGCTTCGGGTCCATCGTCGTTTCCTTCAACTGGCTGGGCGGCATTTCGCCCAGACCCTTGAAGCGGCTGACCTCGACCTTGCGGTTCTTGAACTTGGACTTCATCAACTCGTCTTTATGCGCGTCGTCGCGCGCATAGACGACGTCGCCACCCGCCCCCAAACGATAAAGCGGCGGCATGGCGAGATAGAGATGCCCTTGCTCGATCAGCTTGGGCGTCTCGCGATAGAAGAACGTGATGAGCAGCGAGGCGATATGCGCGCCGTCGACGTCGGCGTCGGTCATGATGATGACGCGGTCGTAGCGCAGTTTTTCCAGATCGAAATTCTCGCCCGTGCCGCAGCCCAGCGCTTGGACCAGATCGGCCAGTTCCTGGTTCTGGCGCAGCTTGTCGACCGACGCGCTGGCGACGTTCAGAATCTTGCCGCGCAAGGGCAGGATCGCCTGAAACTCGCGATTGCGCGCTTGCTTGGCCGAGCCGCCGGCGGAATCGCCTTCGACCAGGAAGATTTCGGTGTCGAGCGTCGTGTTGGCCGAGCAATCGGCGAGCTTGCCGGGCAGGCGCAACCGGCGCGTCGCCGATTTGCGGTCCATTTCCTTCTGCTGGCGGCGGCGGGCGCGCTCGTCCGCGCGCTCGATCGCGCGTTCCAGCAGCGCCTTGGCCGAACCCGGATCGTTGGCGAGCCAATGATCGAACTGGTCCTTCAGCGCCGCGTCGACCATCTTCTGCGCGTCGGGCATGCCCAGACGATCCTTCGTCTGGCCCTGGAATTGCGGATCGCGGATGAACAGCGACAGGAACACGACCGCGCCGTCGCACACGTCTTCCGATTGGATCGTCTCGGCGCGCTTGTTGTTGACCAGCGCCCCGTAGCCGCGCAGCGAACGGGTGAGGGCGCCGCGCAAGCCCAGTTCGTGACTGCCGCCTTGGGGCGTGGGCACCGTGTTGACGTAGGAATGGACTTCGCCTTCCTCGTCGCCCGGCCACGCGACCGCCCATTCCAGGCGGCCGCCTTGGCTGTCGAGTTTCACGTCGCCGGCGAAATTCTTCGACGAATAGCAGGGGCGCTTGCCGATCACCTCGGCCAGCGAGTCCGCCAGACCGCCGGGGAAATGCAGCGTCGCTTCGGGCGCGATCCCCCATTCGGGTTTCAGCAGCGACGGCGCGCATTTCCAGCGCAGCTCGACGCCCTTGAACAGGAACGCCTTGGCGCGCGCCATCTTGAACGCGATCTGCGGCTTCAGATGCGCGCTCTTGCCGAAAATCTCCGGGTCGGGATGGAAACGCACGGTCGTGCCGCGGCGGTTGTTGGTCGTGCCGATCTTCTTCAGCGGGCCCTTGGGCACGCCGCGCGAATAATTCTGCGCCCAGATTGCCTTGTCGCGCGCGACCTCGACCTCGAATCCGTCCGACAGCGCGTTGACGACCGAGACGCCCACGCCGTGCAGACCGCCCGACGTCTCGTAGGCCTTGTTCGAGAACTTGCCGCCCGAGTGCAGCGTGGTGAGGATGACTTCCAGCGCCGATTTCTTGGGGAAGCGCGGATGCGGATCGACCGGAATGCCGCGCCCGTTGTCGCGGATCGTCATCCAGCCGCCTTCTTCCATCTCGATTTCGATCCAGTCGGCGTGGCCGGCCACGGCCTCGTCCATCGAGTTGTCGAGCACTTCGGCGATCAGATGGTGCAGCGCGCGCTCGTCCGTACCGCCGATATACATGCCGGGGCGGCGGCGGACCGGCTCCAGCCCCTCCAGGACCTCGATGTCCTTGGCGGTATAGGAGTCGTTTTTGCGCGAAGCGCTGGAAAACAAATCGGCCATCGTCGATAACTCGAACGTCAGAGGTATACGGAAACCGGCGGGAGACTAGCTGTCATGGCCGATTCGACGCAAACACTACATGAACAAGGCCCGCGCAAGGAAATGGGCGAACCGGCCTTGCGCGCGATCGCCATGCCGGGCGACACCAACCCCAACGGCGATATTTTCGGCGGCTGGCTGCTGTCGCAGATGGATTTGGCGGGCGGATCGATCGCCAGCCACCGCTCCAAGGGCCGCGTGGCGACCATCGCAATCGAGGCGATGACCTTCCACAAACCGGTCCATGTCGGCGACGAGGTCTCGTGCTATTGCGAGATCCAGCGCGTGGGCCGCACCTCGATCACCGTGAAGGTCGAAACCTGGACGCGCCCGCGCGCGGGCGGTCCCCAGACCAAGGTTACGGCGGGCGTGTTCACCTATGTGGCGATCGACGAGGATCGCCGCCCGCGCCCGGTCGATGGAGTTTGAGACGATGCTGACCAACGAAGATTTCGACTTGCTGATCGCTTACGACCTGATCGCCAAGGGCGCGGACCGCGCGGCGATGCTGGGCGAACAAGCGCTCGACGACGCCGATCTGCTGGCGCAAAGCGCTTGGGATATGCCCAATGCGCGCGCGGGTTTGCAAGGTGCGGCGGCGGCGTTGAAGCAGAGCGCTTACTGCGCTTCGGCGCTCACGCTCGTGTCGCTGCTCGCCGCACGCGATCTCGACGAGCGTATCCGCTTGCTGGAGATCGCGTTGCGCGCGGGCGAGGGCGCGTTGGGCGCGCGATTGGCCGACGAAGCGGGCAAGCTCGGCGCCACACCGCGCGGTCTCGCCTATCTCGAAGCGCGCCAGCATCTGGCTTCCGCGATCAGCGTACGCGGCGAGCGCGAGGCGGGCTACGCGCATTGGCGCGAAGTGCTGCGCCTCGATCCGTCCGATCCCGCGAAATGCTCGTTCGATTTCGCCGACGCGCTGATCGACGGCGAGAAATACGACGAAGCGAACGAGATCCTCGCCGGTGTGACCGACGAGGGCGGGGCGCGCGGCGCCTATGCGCGCGCCTTGCTCGCCTTCGCGACCAAGGCGGCGGATGCGGACGCCAAGCTCGACGCGGCGGTGAAGGCGAACGGCTTCGCGCCCGCCTATCTGATCGGCGACCGCAAACCGCCGAAGACCACGCCGATGGAAGTGCCGCCGGGGGGGCGCGAGGAAGCGGGCGTGATCGCGGTCAATGCGGGGGCGGCTTGGGCCCGCGTGCCTGGCGCCATCGCCTGGCTGCGCGCGATCAAAGCGAAGCGCTGATCGTTAGGCCGCTTCGCGGCCGGTGACAATCATCTGCGCGAGGGCGGCGGCATCGAGCCCGGCGACCGGACGGTCGACGGTTTTGCGCCCCGCCTTCAGGATCGCGACGCGCGTGGCGACGGCGACGACATCGGCCATGTTGTGGCTGACCAGGACGACCGTGCGGCCCTCGTCCTTCAACCGCCGGATCAGGTCGAGGACGAGTTTGGTTTCGGCGACACCCAACGCGGCCGTCGGCTCGTCCATGATGACGACGCGCGCGTTCCAGCGTAGGGCCCGCGCGATCGCGACCGCCTGGCGCTGACCGCCCGACAGGCGCTCGACGGGCCGCGTCGCGTTGCCCAGATCGACGCCGAGGCGTTTGAGATAGCCGAGCGCTTCGTCGCGCATGCGCTTCTTGTCGAGCAACGACACGAAGGGCAAAGGTGTACGCACGAGTTCGGAGCCGAGAAACACATTCTCCGCCACCGACAAACGCGGGGCGACCGCCAATTCCTGATAGATCGTGGCGATGCCGCGCGTTAGCGCATCCTGCGGCGAAGCGAAGCGCACGGCCTTGCCTTCGATCTCGAAAACGCCGCCGTCGTGTGCATGGGCACCCGACAGGATCTTCACCAAGCTCGACTTGCCCGCCCCGTTGTCGCCGCACAACGCCAAAACGTCGCCGGCGCGGATCTCCAGATCCACGCCGCGCAACGCTTCGACGGCGCCGTAACTTTTGGTCACGGCGCCGAGACGGACGAGAACGCTCACAGGAACTGTTTCACGTTGTTCTGATCGACCAGGATCGCGTCGAGGAACAAGTAGGGGCCGCTGGTGACGCTGCCCTTGGGCTGGCCCTTCACGACGATCGTGTCGATCGCGTCGATGGCGCGCTTGCCCATCTCCTCGAACGGGATGGTCACGGTCGCCATCAACAGCGAGTCCGGGTCCGCGATGCGCCGATAGGTTTCGGCCCCGCCGTCGATCGACACGAATTTGATCTGGCCCTTCTTCAGACCGCGCGGGCGCAGCAGATCGTCGATCACATAGGCTTGGCCGTCGAACGACGCCCAAATGCCTTGCGTGTTGGCGCCGTGCTGCAACAGCAGCGCTTGCATGCCCTGGCGCACGTCGTCGCGCCAGGATTGCGTGCGCGCCATCGAATGCGAGCCGAGAACCTTCACGCCCTGGTTTTCGGCGAGCACGGCGTCAAGCACGCGGCCGCGGATGCGCGTACCGACATTGCCGTCGAAGCGTTGCAGCAGCACGTTGCCTTGGTAGTTCATCTCGCCCAGCAGCCACAAAGCGGCGTCGGCGCCGACCTTGAACTCGTTCACCTGGATGTCGAACAGCGTGTGCGGCGACGTGCCGGCCATCACGGTGACGACGGGAATGCCCGCTTTCTTGGCGGCTTCGAATTGCGCGTCGGCTTCGACGGGCTTGCCCATCGCCACGACGATGGCGCGCGGCTTGCGCTGGATCAGCGCGTCGAGCTGTTCCGCGTGCTTGGGCAGCGCCCCTTCGGAATTGAGGATCGTCGCCGTCCAGCCCTTGGCGCGGGCGGCGGCCTGCGCGGCGTTCGCCACGCGCGCATGGGTTTCCGACGACATCTGGAAGGCGACGATGCCGATCTCGGGCGTTTGCGCCTGCACGATCGACGGGGCGGCGGCCAGCGCGGCGGCGGTGCCGGCCAAAGCCTGACGGCGGGTGATTTCGACCATTGTTTCTCTCTCCCTGTTATTGCGCCGTCCGGAAGGACAGGCGTTTGACGAAGGCGGCGCGCCCCAAGGCGCCCGCCGACAAAGCGACCGAGCCGACGATGATGGCGCCGAGCACGATATCCTGCACGTAGTATGGCGCACCGGACAGGATCAATCCGTTGCCCAGCGCCTTCAACGTGAACGCCGCGACCAGCGTGCCGGGCACGTTAGGCCGGCCGGGTTCGAACATCGTCATACCCAGCAGCACGGCGGCGATGGCGTAAAGAAAATGGTCGTTCGCCATGTTCGGCGCGGCCGAGGAAAGGCTCGCGGCGAGCAGCACGGCGGTCGCCCCGGCGAACAAGCCGGTCAGCAGCAGCGCGAGGCGCTTCATCTTCTTGGTCGGAATGCCGGCAAGGCGCGCGGCTTCTTCCGCCTCGCCGGTCGCGACCAGATGCGCGCCGGTGCGCGTCCATTTGACCAGCGCATAGGCGAAGATCGAGGCGAGGATCAGCCACCACAGCAAGTTCGGCACGCCCAGGAAATTGCCGCGTGCGAGGCCGGTGAAATCGGCGGGCCAGCGGCCGACGAAGGCGACACCTTGCGTCAGCATGAAGCCGAGCCCTTTGGCGATCGCCGCCATGCCCAGCGTGGCGATCAACGAGGGCACGTTCAGCACCGTGACGGCGAACCCATTGCCCAAGCCGCAGACGGCGCCCACGGCCAATCCGGCGGCGATGGCCAGCGACGGCGGATAGCCCGAATGGACGAGGAAACCGCAGACGACGGCGGCGAGGCTCGCGACTTCCGCGATCGACAAATCGAGCTCGGCCGTCACCAGCGCCAGCGCGAAGCCGAGCGCCAATATCGCGAGGAAGCTCGTCTCCTTCAAGATCAGCGTGAAATTCGCCGCCGAGGCGAAAGCGGGTGCGGTGGCGGCGAACCAGATCACCACGCCGAGACCGGCCAGCGCCGTCGCGTATTTCGCCAGGAAGGAACGCATCAACCGGCCCCGAGAACGTATTGCTTGGCACCGGCATAGCGCGCCCGGCGCGCGGCATACAAGGGCGCTTTGGCCGGATTGGGGCGAAAGACGCGCGAAATCGGGTTCATTCGCGCGGCGGCCGTAGCGAAATCGGGCGTATGGCCCAGTCCGAACGCCGCGCAGGCGGCGGCCCCCAGCAAGCCCGCTTCGATCTCGCGCGGGCGTTCGACCGCGATGCCCAGAACATCCGCCTTCGCCTGGCACCAGAAATCGCTGCGCGCGCCGCCGCCCGAAATACGCAAAGCCGACGGCGCGGCACCCGATGCGACGACGATATCGGCGAGCGCGAGCGCCACGCCCTCAACCGCCGCATAAAGAATGTCGGCTTGCTTATGTTCGCGCGAAAGCCCGATCAGCGTGCCGCGCACATCCGCGCGCCACACCGGCGCACGCTCGCCCGCAAGATAAGGCACGAAGATCGGCGCATTCGCCGGATCGGCGGTCGCGGCCAAGGCGATTGCCGCGTCGAAATCGAGATCCTTCGCGACCAGATCGCGCGCCCAGGCGAGCGCGTCGCCGCCCGCTTGCGTCGGTCCGCCCGCTTGGAAAGCGCCGGGCATCCAGGGCAGATCGACGAGGCCGTGTACTTTGACGCGCGTTGCGGTCAACACGCCCGCTTGTTCGGTGGTGCCCGCGACGTCGTAGGCTTGGCCGGGCGACACCACGCCCGTGCCGACAGCGCCCGCCCAGGTATCCATCGCACCGGCGAAGACCGGCACGCCGGCGAGTTCGGGGATCGAAACGACCGCGCCGATCTTCGCCCAGGGTTCGGCGCGCGACAGATCGATCAGATTGCGATGCGGCGCATCGGCCGGCACCGCATCGAAGCGCGCGGCGGTGACGCTATCGGCGCCGATCACGCCGGTCAGGCGATAATTGAGCCAATCCTTCGGCTCGATCACACGTGCGATGCGCGCGAAAAGTTCGGGCGCGTTGCGCGCGACCCAAGCGATGCGCGCGAGCGCGTGGAAGGGATTGATCGCGACCGCCGGATTGTCGATCGCGAGATCGAGCGGGGCGGCGCGCGTATCGGCCCACAGGATCGCCGGGCGCAGCACGGTGCCCTTCGCGTCGAGGAAAATCTGTCCGCGCGTCATGCCGGTCAGGCAAATCGCATCGGGCTTGGGCGCGGTATTCAGGATTTGCGCGAAGGCGTCGCGCAGCGCCGCCCACCAGATTTCGGGATCGGCTTCGGCCGCCCCCGGCACGGGCGCTACGATGGAGAGAGGCACGTTATGGGCGGCGAGCGTCGCGCCCTCGGCATCGATCGCCGCCGCGCGCAGCGCGCTCGTTCCCAGATCGGCGACGAGATAAACGCTCATGACGGCGGCGAGCGGACCACAGATCGGCCGGGAAATCTACAGATCGTAGCGTTTCAGAATGCGGTCGACGATCGCGCCGTCCGTTAACGGTACGTCCTTCTTCACGCCGTAATCGACGAAGCCCATCTTGGAATAGAAGCCGAGGCCGGGTTTGTTGTCGGCGCGGATTTGGGCGTTGATCGAGACAAGACCAAATTCGCGGGCCTTCACCTTGGTCGCGGCGAACAAGGCGGCGCCCACGCCGGGCAGCTTCGGTCGCACGCGCGCGAAGCTGCCGATATCGGCCCAATTCGCGGGCAGCGTCTTCGATCGGCTCAACCCCTGAAACCCGTAAAGCCGATTGGCTTCGGCTACGAAACACGACAGGCAGTCTGGCCCGTCGATGTAATGCGCGGCGAATGTCTCGGGTGTGAATTTGGTTTGCCACGCGGTCGTGCCGCCGATCGCGATGATCTCGTTGATCAGATCGGCCAATTCGGCGGCGTCTTCGGGTGCGGCGGGGCGAATCTTCAGTGTCATAGGCGCAGGATATAGCCGCCGGTGGCGGCCGCGTCAGCTTCGTCGTGCGTGACCATCAAACAAGGAACTTTCCGCATCCGGATATGCGCGAACACGAATTCGCGCATCTTGCCGCGCAAGGCGGCATCGAGTTTCGAGAACGGCTCGTCGAGCAGGATCGCGCGCGGCTCGGCCAGCAACGCGCGCATCAGCGACACACGCGCGCGCTGCCCGCCCGACAACGTGGCGGGATCGCGTTCGCCGTAACCGTCGAGTTCGGCTTCGGCGAGGGCGGCATCGATGCGCGCCTTTCGGTCCGGCGCGTGCGCGGGGATCGCGAAGGCGAGATTGCCCGCGACCGACAAATGCGGGAACAGCAGATCGTCCTGGAACAGAATCCCGATGCGGCGCTTCTCGGGCGCGAGGCCCGCGAGGGCCGCGCCGTCGAGCATCGCTTGGCCGCTCGCGGCGAAAACAGGATCGAGCGTGCCGCACAGATACGCAAGCAGCGACGATTTGCCGGAGCCCGACGGGCCCATGATCGTGGCGATGGCGCCCGGCGCCACGTCGAGCGACAGCGGCCCGAGCAATCGCTTGCCCGCCACGCTGAGCGTCACGTCGCGCAAGGCAAGGCCGCTCATGCCATGCCCTTCCGGTTGCGATAGAGGATGGCGGGCACGGCCAGCGCCGCCGCGTAGACGATCAGCGGCAAGGCGGCTTGCGCGAAGGCATAGACTCCGAGTACGCGCCGGTCGCCGCCCGAGGCGAGCGTGACCGCTTCGGTCGTCAGGCTCGTCCAGCGCCCCCCGCCTGCGAACAACGTCGGCAGATAGAGCGCTGCCGACACCGCGAAACTCACCGCGGCCGCCACCGACAACGGGCGCAGCAGCAGCGGGATTTTCACGGCGAAGAGAACCCGCCAGTGCGATGCGCCCAAGCACGATGCGATGCGCGCATAGCGCGGATCGAGCGCGCGCCACGGATCGGCCAACGCCAAGAACACATAGGGCAGCACGAACAGCAGATGCGCCCAGACGAGGGCCGCGAACCCGCCGTCGAGATTCAAGCGCACCAGCAGCGTCTGCGCGCCGATCAGGAACGAGACTTGCGGGATCAGCAGCGGCGCATAGAGCAGCACCAGCGCCTTGGTCGCGCGCTTACCGCTGCGGATTTCGTTTTCAAGGCACAGCACCGCCAACAGGATCGCGATCGCCGTGGCGCTGAGCGCGACGAGCAAGGTGGTCGTCGCAGGCGCAGCGAGGGACGGCGCCTCGCGCAGCCAATTCGCGCTCGTCCAGCGGTCGGGCAGCGCATCGGGGAAGCGCCAGGAAAGGGCGATTGACCAGATCGCCAAAGCGATCAAGGCGGCGATGGCGAATGCGAACAGCAAGGTCAGCGCGGTACGCGCGGCGCTCGCGCGGAATTTCCCTTCGCCGCCGCGAGCGCCGTTGATCAGCCAATCGCGCGCCGCGTGTGCGATGACGATTTCGCCGAGGCGCCACGCGCCGATCGATGCGACGACCAGCGCGAATTGCAGCAGCCCCGCCGCCGTCGCGGGCAGGAACAAATCGAGATGCGGATCGGAAATCCAGCGCAGGATCAGCACGCTCAGCGTCGGCGGATTGGTCGGGGCGAGGATCAATGCCACGTCCACGTTCGACAAGGCGAAGGCAAGCACGGCATAGATTGGCAAACGGATCTGCGGATAGAGACGCGGGATCGCGATCTTCGCCCAGGCCGTGAATTTGCCGTAGCCGAGCATGCGCGCCGTCGTCAGGCTGCGCGCCAGATCGGCTTGGCCGATCGCGGCGATCAGGGTGAGCAACAAATAGGGCGTTTCCTTCAGCATCAGCCCCGCGACGAAGGCGAGGCCGAGCGGGTCCTGCACCGTCGCGATATCGGGCGGGCGTGTCCAGCCGCTGAGTTCGGGCGAGATCAAGCGCGCGATCCAGCCCGAGGGTGCCACCAAAAACGCGAAGCCGATGGCGAGAGCCGCGTGCGGTGTCGCCAGCAACGGCGCCAAAAATCGTTGCGCCGTCCCGAAGGCGTTTGTGCCGTAGGCGGCGGCGCAAAACGCGAGCGCCAGCGTCAGCGACAACGCTGTCGCAAGGAATCCTGTGAACAGCGTCAGCGCGACGCTCGTGCCCAAGCCGGGCTGCGCGAACAGCCGCGCGAAAACATCGAGGCCGAACGCGTGTGCGCCCAGGGCGGGGAACCATCCGAACGCGGGCAAGGCCGTGCCGAGCAGCCCCGCGACGATCGGCGCCAGGAAAACCAGCAGCGTCGCGGGTGGCGCAAGTCGCAGCATTCAGTGCAGCACGCGCTTTTCCCAATCGGCGGCGAGGCGCGTCATCCAGCCGGGATGGGGCTCGGGCAGCGCACGGCCAAGCTCGGCGGCGCTGGGCATGCCGGGAACGGGCGGCACATCGCCGAAGAACTTCTTCTGCGCGGGCGGCAGACGATCGATATCGAGCACGGTCGGATTGCCGAGATGGCGCGGATCGTTCATCCGCGCTTGCGCTTCGCCCGACAGCAGGAAATCGGCGACGACCATCGCCGCCGCCGGGTTCGCGGCGTTGTAGGGGATCGACACGAAGCTGGTGTTCGCGATCGTTCCGCCCTCAAGCCCCGTCGCGCGTGCGGTGGCGGGCAGAAGATTATTGGCGATGGATACCGCCGCTTCCGCCGGATTGAACGAGATCATCAGATCGATCTCGCCGTCGTTCATCAGTGTGCGCTGCGCAGGTCCGCTTTCGGGGAACTGCGCGCCACGCCGCCACATGTTCGGGCGCAGCGCGTCGTACCATGCCCAGAGCGGTGCGACGGCGGCGTCGTAATTCGCGTCGGTCGGGGCGGCGGCGAGCAACGCGCGATCGGGCGTCAACTCGTAGAGCGCTTGCTTGAGGAAGGTTGCACCCAGAAAGTTCCGCGCGGTCGGGTGCGTCAAGCGCCCGGGATTTCCCTTTGCCCATTCCAGCATCGCGGCCATCGAGCGCGGCGGCTTGGACAGGCGCGCGGAATCGTAGACATAGACGATCTGCGCCAAGCGCCACGGCGCGGCGTAGCCATCGACGGGCACGGTGAAGTCGACGACGTTCGACGGTTTGCCCTCGATGTCGACATAGCGGAAATTCGGCAGGCGCTCGACGAACGGCCCGTAATGCAGGCGCTGTTCCTTCATCGCCAGGAAGTTCGGGCCGTTGATCCAGATGAGATCGACCGAGCCGCCGCCGTCGCGCCCCGCCGCTTTCTCCGCGATCACGCGCTGCACCGCCTCGGCCGTGTCGCGCAAACGCACATGGCGAAGATCGATACCGTATTCGGCGCGCACGCGCGCCGCCGTCCAGGCGATGAAATCGTTGGTGCGTTCGTCGCCGCCCCAGGCGTTGAAGAACACCGGCTTGCCCTTCGCCGCCGCCAGCGTTTCGGTCCACGACGTTTGCGCGAAAGCGGGGAACGCCGCACTCGCACCGGCGGCGATCAGGAATTCGCGGCGCTTCATCACTTCGCGGCTTCCTTCATCGCCCGGCGCCGCGCTTTCGCCGCTTCGATCCGCGCGCCCATTTTGGCTTCGAAGAATTTGTCGCAGCCGATACAGAGATTTTGATAGTCGCGGCCCGACGGCGTTTTGGTGCGCGAGGCGTCGGCGAATTTCGCTTCGTCCCAGCCATCGGCGAGACCCATCTTCTGCGGTTCGCCGGCGGAAATCGCCTGGAACACCGGATCGTCGCGCAGGCTGTCGATGATATCGGCGAGGCGATCCTCGGTCAGATTGCCGATCGGCAGTTTCGTCTTGATGCAGCAGGGATAGACGCTGCCGTCCGGCTCGACGGAAATCTCCGCGCCCGACTCCCCGTAGCGCAGAAAGTCGAGCCCGCCCGACCAGCGTGCGCAGAAATTGTCGTCGATCGTCGCGTGCGAAAGGTCGTTCTCCCACGCCCGCCCACGCGGCCAGATTTTGCCGATCCACGTATCGGGTGTGGCGCCGAAGAAGCTGAAGACCGGCCCTTCCTCCTCCAGCCATTTGCGGTTCTGCGTGGCAAGGCCGCTTTGACGCATGCCTTTGCTTTCGAACAGCCGCGTCAAATCGGCCTTCATCGCGTCGGCTTTGATGTTGACGTGGAAATCGTCGAGGCCGGCGCAGGAGATCATCCACACGCCGCGCGACAGCAGATCGTCGACGATTTCCGGCGTCACCAGATCGCCGGTCGTCTGCACGACGATTTTTACTCCGCCGCGATCCGCGTATTTGGCGCGCAGACGTTCGATGACTTTATAGGTGACGTTCTCGCGGATCGGGTCGAGCAGCGATTCACCGCCCGACAAAATCACGCGCCCGACCTTCAAACGCGGCGCGCCGGTTTCGTCGATGTCGGCGCGGTCGCGATACAGCATCGTGTCCGGCAGGTTATCGACGATGCGCGGGTAGTTCGCGACCGCCTCGGCCAGCACGCCCTTCATCTCGCGCTTGTTGTAGGGGCGGAAGCGGTCCTCGTAGCAGTGCTTGCACCGCCGATGGCACGCCCAACTCATGACGTAGTAGATCGATTCCATGTCCGCCGTTTCGTCGTGCCGTTCCGCGAGGTTACACTAGAGCGCGGCGTCCAGTTCGGCCAGTAGGGGCTCGCCATGAACATGGCGCAGAAAGGCGATCAGATCGCCGGGGGCGATATTCGTCGTCGCCGTGTTGACCAGCGGATGGGCGTTCACGCTGTCCTGGCGCATCATCCAGGCATCGAGCACGACCGTCACGCGCTTGTCCTTGTCGTTGATCGGCGCGAAGGGCGTGACCGCGCCGGGGATGACGCCCAGCACCTCCATCAGCAGCGCCGCCGAACCGAAGGACAGGCGCTTCGACCCGATGCGCTGGGGCAGCGTTTTCAAGTCGATCACCCGCTCCCACGGCGCGGAGACGAGCCAGAGCCGATCTTTCGCGTCCTTCAGGAACAAATTCTTCACGTTGACGCCCGGCAGGCTGCGCCCGTGCAGGCGCTTGCCGTCCTCGACCGTGAAGGCGGCCTCGTGCGCCACCGTTTGGGTGCGGATGCCCAGTTGGGCAAGAACGGCGAAAAGGTCGTCCGGCGTGTGCGGCATGGCCGCATCTAGCCAAGTTCACCGGGGAATTTCAATGCTTTGACGGGGGGTATGGAAGGCGCGGGGTTGAGCGTATAAATCCCCGATCATGCGCCGCGCGATTATCCTTCTGTCGTTGTTCCTTTTCGTCGCCATCGTCGGCGGCGGCGCCGCGATTCTGGGCGGGCTTTGGTATTTCGGGCGCGGTCTGCCGGACCACAAAACGCTCGCCGAATACCAGCCCTCAATCACCACCCGCGTGCATGCCGCCGACGGGCGCATACTGGCCGAATTCGCGATCGAACGGCGCGTCTTCGTGCCTTACGAGAAAATTCCGCGCCGCGTGGTCGCCGCGTTCCTCGCGGCCGAGGACAAGAATTTTTATACCCATCCCGGCGTCAGCCTGCCGGATATCGCGCGCGCCGCGGTGCAGAACCTCGCCAATCTCGGCCAGCGCCGCCCGGTGGGCGCTTCGACAATCACGCAGCAAGTCGCCAAAAACATGCTGCTGACCAACGAAGTGTCGTTGGAGCGCAAGGTGAAGGAAGCGATCCTCGCCTTGCGGATCGAAGAGGCGCTGCCCAAGCGCCGCATCCTCGAGCTCTATTTGAACGAAATCTATCTCGGCTACGGCGCCTATGGCGTGGCGTCGGCCGCGCTCAATTATTTCGACCGTTCTCTTGACGAGCTCACACTGGCAGAGGCGGCGTTCCTGGCCGTGCTGCCCAAGGCGCCGAACAACTACAATCCGCAGCGCTTCATGGCACGCGCGGTCGAACGGCGCGATTGGGTGCTCGGCCGCCTGCTCGAGGACGGGCAGATCACCCAGGCTGAGTTCGACGAGGCGCGCGCGCAGCAAATCGTCACGCGCTCGCGCGGGCCCGAAGATACGGTGCACGCCGATTATTTCGCCGAGGAAGTGCGCCGCGAGTTGTTGCAGAAATACGGCGAGCGCGAGCTGTTCCGCGGCGGCTTGGTCGTGCGCACGACGATGGACCCGAAGATCCAGGACATCGCCGAGCGTGCATTGCGCAAAGGCTTGCTCGCCTATGACCGCCGCCATGGCTGGCGCGGCGCCTTCGCGCGCGTCGAAGGCGCCCCCGCCGATTTCGCGCGCGCGTTGGCCCAAGTGCCGCGCCCCGGCGGCACGCCGCCGGAATGGCGCACGGCGCTGGTGCTGCGCCTTGCCAACGATTCGGTCGAACTCGGATTCGCCGACAATACGAAGGGCACGCTGCCGTTCGAAGAGATGCGCTGGGCGCGCAAGCCCGAACGCGAGCAGCGCTTGGGCCCGCCGCTGCGCAATCCGGCCGACGCGCTGTCGGTCGGCGACGTCATTCTGGTCGAGAAGACCGCGACCGAGGGGCGCTTCGCGTTGCGCCAGATTCCGAATGTCGGCGGCGCGATCGTGGCGCTCGACCCGCATTCGGGCCGCGTGCGGGCACTGGTGGGCGGCTGGAGCTACGAGCAAAGCCAGTTCAATCGCGCCACGCAGGCGTTCCGTCAGCCGGGCTCGTCGTTCAAACCCTTCGTCTATCTGCCCGCGCTCGATAACGGCTTCACGCCGGCGAGCCTCGTCCTCGACGCCCCCATCGTCATCGACCAAGGCCCCGGCATGCCGCCCTGGCGCCCGGCGAACTACTCGCGCAATTTCTACGGGCCGTCGCCGTTGCGCGTGGGCATCGAGCAATCGCGCAACCTGATGACCATTCGCTTGGCGCAAGCGGTGGGAATGGAGAAGATCGCCGCGACCGCCGAAGGCCTCGGCGTCGTCGACAAGCTGCAACCCACGCTCGCCATGGCGCTGGGGGCGGGCGAAACCACGTTGATGCGCATGACCACGGCGTATTCGATGTTCGTCAATGGCGGCATGCGCATTTCGCCCTCGCTGATCGACCGGATCCAGGATCGCGAAGGCCGCACGATCTGGAAGCACGATCCTCGCATTTGCGAATCCTGCGGCGAGATTTTCACGGGCGAAGAACCGCCCGCCTTGGCCGAATCCCGCGCCCAGGCGATCGATCCCGCGACCGCCTATCAGATGACGTCGATGCTGCAAGGTGTCGTCCAGCGCGGCACCGGACGTCGCTTGCTCGAACTCAACCGGCCGCTCGCGGGCAAGACGGGCACCACGAACGAATCGTTCGATACGTGGTTCGTCGGCTTCTCGCCCGATTTGACCGTCGGCGTGTGGGTCGGGTTTGACAATCCGCGCACGCTCGGCCCCAACGAAACGGGCTCGTCGATCGCGGTGCCGATCTTCCGCGATGTGATGGCCGAAGCGCTGCAGGGCGTACCGGTCGAACCGTTCCGGACTCCGGCGGGTATTCGTCTCGTGCGCATCAACCCGCAGACGGGGTTGCCCGCACGCCCCGGTGAGCGCGACGCGATCTGGGAGGCGTTCAAGCCGGGTACGGAAGCGCGCGAAGACCGCAACGTGCTGGACGGCAATGGCGCGTTCACGACCTCCGCCCCCGGCATCGCCGCGCCCGCAGGCCAAGACGCGGACGGGATTTACTGAACCTCAGCACGGGCGCGGAAAAGCGGGGCTTGCCAAGCGGGCCCGCATTTCGTATCCGCATGCCATCATTCGAATTGGAGCATCCTTATGCGCGCCGAAATCGCCGCCCTTGCCGCCGAAATCAAGCAGTCGCTCGATCTTCTGCGGAGGTTTCTTTGACTGGGATAGAGCCCTCAAGAAACTCGACGAACTGAACGCGCTGTCCGAAGACCCGTCGCTCTGGAACGATCCCAAGAAGGCGCAAGCGATCCTGCGCGAGCGCAAGCAACTCGAAACCTCGATCACGGCGGTCAAGCGCCTGCAAGCCGATCTCGACGACGCGGTCGGCATGATCGAACTTGCGGAAGCCGAAGGCGACGCGGCCATTCTGGCCGACGCGGAAAACGCGCTGGTGGCGCTGAAGGCCGAAAGCGAGAAGCGGGGCTTGGCCGCGCTGCTATCGGGCGAAGCCGATTCCAACGACGCCTTTATTGAAATTCACGCGGGGGCCGGCGGCACGGAAGCGCAGGATTGGGGCGAAATGCTCACGCGTATGTATCTGCGCTGGGCGGAAAAGCGCGGCTTCAAGTCCGAATATCTGGAAGAAAGCCCGGGCGAAGAAGCGGGCATCAAATCGGCGACGCTGCGCATTTCGGGCGAAAACGCCTATGGCTGGCTGAAGACCGAAAGCGGCGTACATCGCCTCGTGCGCATTTCGCCTTTCGACTCCAACGACCGCCGGCAGACGAGCTTCGCTTCGGCCTGGGTTTACCCGGCGATCGAAGACGACATCCAGATCGATATCAACGAGTCGGACGTGCGCACCGACGTCTATCGCGCGTCGGGGGCGGGCGGTCAGCACGTCAACAAGACGGAAAGCGCCGTGCGTTTGACCCACATTCCGACCAACACCGTCGTGGCGTGCCAGACCGAACGCTCGCAGCACAAGAACCGCGACAAAGCGTGGAAGATGTTGCGGGCGCGGCTTTACGAGGCCGAGCTTCAGAAGCGCGAAGCCGCGACGCTCGCCGAGCACCAGAGCAAGAGCGATATTGGCTGGGGCCACCAGATCCGGTCCTACGTGTTGCAGCCCTATCAGATGGTGAAGGATCTGCGCACGAACGTCGAAACCTCGGACACGCAAGGCGTGCTCGACGGCGATATCGATCGGTTCCTGGAAGCCTCGCTCGCCTCGCGCCTCAAAGGCGGCAAAGCGGAAGCCGACGCCAAGTCCTAATTATTTGACGGTAAGGCGGAATCCGGAAATACCGGATTCCGCTTGGCAATCGCCCAAACTTCATGTGTTATAGTATAACACAATGAGTTGGAGTGCCGTAACCGATGACGTTCCGCCGCCTTTTCGCGTCTACCGCCTTGTTCCTCGCTTTGGCCGCGCCGGCCCTCGCGCAAAGCCCCGACCGTCATGTCCATGGCGAGGGGATTCATTTCGACACCGACGTGACGGTGAAACTCGGCATCGACCGCGCCTATGGCAGTACCAACGGGCCGTCGAAATTGACCGACGGCTATGGCGAGTTCGAAGGGGTGACGAAATTGTTCGTCACGTCGAACTTCAATCTGCAGGCGAAGCTGCATTGGGAACGCGTCAAGGCGCCGACGGAAGGGCGCCTGTTCGGCGGCCATGCAGCCTATCTCGAAAACCTGTTCGCGAATCTTGAACTCGACATCGCGAAGCTCTACGCGGGCAAGTTCAACCCGGCCTTCGGCATGGGCTGGGACGATGCGCGCTTGCCGGGGTTCTACGCGAACGAATTCGCGAAGGACTACCAGATGAAGGAAGCGATCGGTGCGGGCGCCGGGCGTGATTTCGATCTGGGCGCCTTCGGCACGCATAAGATCAACGTGGCCGCGTTCTTCTTCGACAACACCGCGTTGTCGAGTTCGGTCTTCAACCGGCCGGGTTATGGGCCGGGGCAGGGGCCGTTGTCGACCACGCAGCGTCTGGGGCGCAACCGCCTGGAATATGGGGGGCCTGGCAACACCAACGGCCCGGAATCCTTCGCGCTGGGATACGAACTTACGGATCCCAAGGGCCTGGAAGGATTGACGATCGGTTTGGGCTATCGCCGTTTGGCGGCCGGCACGCGTCAGCCCGCGACGCTGCAAGCGACGAGCGGTGCCGTCGCCTCGCGCGCGTCGGACGGTTACGTCGCCGGGGCGCGCTACGAGATCGGCCTGCCGGCGGGCTTCGTGTTCACGCCCTTCGTCGAATGGGCGAAATTCACCGACGTGTTCAACGCCGACCCGATCATCGGCGTCAACCAGTTCAAGGACCGCAGCTACTGGACGACGGCCGGAATCCTGACCTGGCGGGATTTTACGTTCGTCGCATCGCGCATGACGCGGACTTTCGCCAAGCCCGACAGCGCCGCCACGTCGGGCGATTTTTTCAACCAGCAGGACCGCCAGATCGCCGCCAACCTTCTCTACAAGGTGATGGAGGATCTGACGGTCGGTATCGGCTGGAAACGCACGAAGGCGGTGCCCGCCTTCGGCAACGTCAACGCCCAGGCGACGACCAGCACGATCGGCGCCCAGGTCGTTTACGGCTTCGAGTTCTAAAGGGCCTTCACCGCCGCGAGCACCGCGTCGACATGGCCGGTGACGGAGACGGGCCGCCACACGGCGCGGATCGTTCCGGTCTTGTCGATCAGATAGGTCGAGCGTTCGATGCCCATATATTTGCGGCCATACATGCTCTTCTCGACCCAGGTGTCGTAGGCGGCCGTCGCCTTGCCTTCCTCGTCCGAGCCGAGATGGAATTTGAGGCCGTATTTGGCCGCGAATTTGTCGTGGCTCTTCATCGGATCGCGGCTGATCCCGACGATCTCGGCATCGACTTTCTTGAACTGCATCAGCGCTTCGTTGAAGCCGCAAGCCTCGGTCGTGCAGCCGGGCGTGTCGTCCTTCGGATAGAAATAGACGACGACGTTCTTGCCCTTCAGCGCCGACAGCTTGACCGAACCGCCGCCGGCGGTTGGCAGATTGAAATCGGGCGCCTTGGCGCCGACCTTGGGCCCGCGCGCGGGCGCTTCGGTGGCGGCGGCTTTTTTCGGGGCTTTTTTGGCGGCGGTCTTGGTCTTGGCGGCCATCACGAACTCCTTTGCGGTGCCGGTAAACGCTTTTCGAACAAAGCGCGGATCTTCACGCCATGCTCTTCGAGGGTGGATTGTAGTGCGGCGAAGTCAACCGCGCCCGCGGATTTCGCAAGCAGGTTTTTGAGCGCGTCGGGCGCCGTCGCCGGGTCGAATTCGCCGCGCCACGTGAGGCGCAGCATCGCCTGAAGATTGGAATAGAGCGCATGCGCGGCGGACAGCGTTTCGGCCTCCGCTTTCGTGAATTTTCCCGCCTTGGCTAGCGCCGCGATCGCTTCGCCGATGGCGGGCAAAGCGAGGGCGGGATCGCCCGAGGCGAGGATCGCGTGCTGGACCAGGAATTCGATATCGACCAAGCCGCCGCGCCAATCCTTGATGCGCCAGGGCGTGTCGGCGCGCCGCTCCGCCGCCATGCGCAGGCGCATATCGGCGATGTCGCGCGCGAGTTCCGCCGCTTTGCGTTTCTTGGCGAGGCCTTTGGCGATGGCGGCGAGCGCCTTCTTGCCAAGTTTTTCGTCGCCGCACACGAAGCGTGCGCGCGTCAGCGCCATATGCTCCCAGGTCCACGCATCCTCGGCGACGTATTTGCCGAAGCCCGCCAACGCCGACGCGGTCGGGCCTTTTTCGCCGTCGGGGCGCAAACGCAGATCGACTTCGTAAAGGGCGCCTTCGGCGGTGGCGACGCTCAGCGCCGAAACGTAACGCTGCGCCAAGCGGATGAAATAGAGCGACGGCGGCAAGGGGCGCTCGCCGTCCGACCGTTCGACGCCTGCGGGCACGTCGTAGAGCGCGATCAGATCGAGATCCGACGTGATCGTCAATTCGCGCCCGCCGAGCTTGCCGAGCGCCATCACCGCGAAGGCGCCGCCCTTCACATGGCCATGCGCGCGCGCGAACTCGGCTTGCGTATCGGCCAGCAGGCTGGCGAGCGCTACATCGGCGATGTCGGTGAAGGCGGCCCCGGCGGCGCGCGCGTCGAGCGCGCCCTTCAAAAGCTGCACGGCCACTTGGAACTCGCGCTCGTGCTGCCAGCGCCGTGCGATGTCGAGACGGTCTTGATAGTCGCGCGCTTGGCCGTTGAGGCGGGCAAGTTCCGCCGCCAACGCATCCTTGTCGCGCGGGGGCGCGAAAAAATCGCCCGACAAAACGGCGTCGAGCAGATGGGTGTGCGTGGCGACTTCTTCGGCGAGCTTCGGGGCGGTGCCCATGATCTCCGCCGTCAGATCGACGAGCGAGGCTTGCGCCTTGAACAGCGAGAAAAGCTGCACGCCCGCCGGCAGGCCTTCCAGGAAGCGCGCGAAACGCACGAACCCGGCATCGGGTTGCGGCGTGCGCGCGAAAGCTTCGACGATGCGCGGCGCCAAATCCGCCAGCAATTCGCGCGCGCGCGCCGAGCGCACGCAGCGATAGCGGCCCTGATGCCAGGCGCGAATTTCGGCGCAGACCCGTTGCGGCTCGACGAAGCCGAGCTTCGTCAGCGCTTCCAGCGTCGCGGGATCGTCCTCCATTCCGCCGAAATTCAAGCCCGAGCCGCCTTGCGTCTCGCTTTCCTCGAACAGCCGCGCATAACGGTCGGCGACGAGCGTGAAATGCGCCAGCAAATCGCGCTCGAACGCCGCGTCGCCGTCATAGCCCATGAACAGGGCGATGCGCGTCCAGTCGGGGCCTTGCTCGGGCAGTTCCTGCGTCTGCTCGTCGGCGACCATCTGCAAACGATGTTCGAGCGTGCGCAGGAACGCATAGGATTTCTTCAAAGCCTCGACGTCGCGCGCGTTGGTGTGGCCTTTGGCAACCAGCGCGTCCAACGCGGCGCAGGTGTCCTTCACGCGCAGATCGGGGTCGCGCCCGCCCCAGATCAATTGCTGCGTCTGGGCGAAGAACTCGATCTCGCGAATGCCGCCCTTGCCGGTTTTGACGTTGTGGCCGTGCAACGCGATTTCGCCGCCGCCGCGATGCGCCTGGATTTGGCGTTTGATCGAATGGATATCCTCGATCGCGGCGAAGTCGAGATGCTTGCGCCACACATAAGGGCGCAGGATCGACACGAAATGCTCTCCCGCGACGCGATCGCCCGCCACGGGCCGCGCCTTGATCATCGCCGCGCGTTCCCAGTTTTGGCCGATGCTCTCGTAATAGGTTTCGGCCGCCAACGTCGACAGCGCCATCGGTGTCGCCGACGGATCGGGGCGCAAACGCAGATCGGTGCGGAACACGTAGCCTTCGTCGGTGCGCGTTTCCATGATGCGCACGGCAAGGCGCGTGAGCTTGACGAAGATTTGCTGCGCGTCGTCGGGATCGATGCCGCGCACCTTGTCGAGATCGTAGAGCACGATCAGATCGACGTCGGAGGAATAGTTGAGCTCGCGCGCACCCAGCTTGCCCATGCCGAGCACGACGAGCCCGGAGTCCTTGTTGGGGTCCTTCGGATCGGCGAGTTTCAGCCCGTCGCGCCGCGCGGTCTCGCGCAACGCATGCGCGAAGGCAAGATCGAGCGCCGTTTCCGCCGTGTCGGAAATCGCGGCCACGACCTTGGCGAGCGGCCACACGCCGCTTATGTCGGCGAGCGCGATGGTCAGGCTGGCATGGCGCTTCATCGTGCGCAGGGCCGACATCAGCCCTTCGGTCGTCCAGCCCGCTTTGGGCGCCTTGCGGACCTCGCGCAAAAGGGCCGGAAACATTTTGTCCGGCCCTTTCAACAGCAATTCCAGGGCGAATTCGGTGTCGCGACGGACCAGGGCCGACAAATGCGGCGAATTGCCGAAAATCGCGGCCAAAGCCGGGTGACCCTTGGCGAGTTCCCGGCAGAATCCGCGTTTCGAATTGGCGGGCAATTCGTCCGCCGCCTCGGCCAAATTCTGGAATTCCCGCGCCGCCGCGCCGTTATCAAAGGGCTTGGGCCATTGGGCCTTCGCAAAACCGGGGTACAATGAGGGCATGTGTCGAATCCGCTCCGAGCCGGGCAGGGTGACCGCCGCCGGGGCCACGGGTCAAGGTGGGTCGAAGTAAGGTTAGTTGATGAGTCACCCGATCCGGCTGTTTTTTGAAATTCTGGGCACGCTGGCGGCCTTGCTGCTGGTGGGCGCCGGGCTGTTGCTTTGGCGGCTCTCGGCCGGGCCGATCGCCGTGCCCTTCGTCACGCCCATTTTGGAGGCCGCTTTGGCGGCCGACGACAGCAGCTACGACGTCGATGTGGGCGAGACCTGGATCGATTGGTCGGGGCTCAACCAATCGATGGAGTTGCGCATCGTCGACACGGTGGTGCGCGACCGCCAAGGCAAGGAACTCGTTTCGATCCCGCTCGCCTGGCTGCGCCTTTCCGCGCGCCGGCTGCTGGTGGGCGAGGTGCAGCCCGAAGCGGTGCGCATCGAAGGCTTGCATCTGCGCTTGGCGCGCGACGCCAACGGCGATATCCGCTTGCAGGAAAGCGACGCCAATGACGCGCCCGTTTCCGAGGGCGGGGTGCTCGGCTTTTTGCTGGGCGAATTGTCCGGCCCGCCCGATCCCGACAAGATGCTCGGTCTGCTGTCGCGCGTCACGCTGACCGGCACGCGGATCGACGTCGAGGACGCGTTGACCGGGCTGTCCGTCTCGCTGGTCGGCGCGCAAGCGGAAGCCGCGCGCGACGATCGCGGCATCGCGTTGTCGGCGTCGCTGCCCTTGCAGGTCGGCGCGCAGCGCATTCCGGTGACGGTGCGCGCCCGCTATGTCGTGCAAAACGAGGAGATCCGCCTCGCCGCCGATATCCCCGGCGTGTGGCTGCCGGGCCTCGCCGATCTCGATCCGCGCCTTGCCCTGTTGAAGGGGCTGCGCATGCGCCCCGATATCGGCCTGGATGCCATCGTCGGCGGCGGGCGTATCGAGCAAGGGCGTTTGACCTTGCGCGCGCGCGACGCGGTGCTGGCCGATCCCGCGTGGTTCGCGCGCGAAGTGGCGGTGCGCGAGATCGCGCTGGAGACGAATGTCTCCGCCGATTTCGCCAAGATCGCGATCGAGAAATTCGAGATCGATATGGGCGCGCCGACGATCCGCGTGACAGGCACGGCCGACGATTTTCTGCGCAAGCCCGCGATCAAGTTGCGCGCGGAAATCGCCGGGCTCGACGCCAAGCGCCTCGTCGAATTGTGGCCCCATGCGGCGCCGGAGAATCCGAAGATCTGGATCGCCGACAGCATTCCCCAGGCGCGCGTGCCCGCGGGCGTGGCGGAATTGGAGATGTCGGCGAAGGACGCGTCGTTCGCGGGCTTCGCGCTCGACAAGTTCCGCCTGACCTTCGACGTGCGCGACGCGACGGTCGAATTCCTGAAAGGCTTGCCGCCGGTGCGCAACGCGTCGGCGAGTGCGGTGATGGATACGCGCCGCCTCGATTTCAAAATCGCGGCGGGCGAGGTCGGCGAGATCAAAGTTCAGGGTGGCACCGTGTCGCTGACCGGCCTCGACAAGGCGGATCAAGCGGCACAGATCGATTTGAACATGACCACGCCGGTACGCGCGGCGATGCGGCTGATCGATATGCCCCCGCTCGGCTTCCTCAAACGTATTGGCGAGGATCCGGAAGGTTACGACGGCAACGGCACGGTGAAGCTCGAGATCGGTTTTCCGCTCGAAGCCAATTTGAAACTCGATCAGGTCAAAGTGCGTGCCGAAGCCCGCGCGACCGAGTTCTTCGCGGCGAAAGCCGTCAAGGATCAGCCGATCGAGCACGGCGATTTCAACATCGTCGTCGACGAGAACGGCATGGATCTGAAGGGGCTCGGCCTTGCGGGCGGGTCGCCGGCCGAGATCGCGTATCGGCGCGAATTTTCCGACAAGGCCGATCCGGTCGAGCGCGCGACCGCCAAGGGCACCGCTTCGCCCGAAACCCAAGCGCGCTTCAATCTCGATTTTCCGGCCTATCTCGACGGGCCGATCGACGTGGATGTGGCGATGGTCGCCTATCGCGACGGGCGGCGCCTGATCGATCTCGGGCTCGACCTCGCCAACACGACCGTCAAAGTGCCGGAACTCGAGTGGTTGCGCGCACCCGGCAAGAAGTTGAACGCGAAGATGCGCCTGGTGCTGCGTCGCGACACGCTGGTCGAATTGCAAGGCATCGATGCGGCGGGCGAGGGCATCGCCGTTCGCGGGCGCGTCGGCATGGACGCCGACGGCCGCACGATCCGCGAGGTGGATTTCTCGCGCGCTTTGCTCGACGGGCGGATGGATCTCGAAAATCTGCGCGTGCGCCGCGATCCGAAAGCGGCGGACGGGCGCGGCAGCGATCGCTACGAGGCGAGGGGCAAGTTCCTCGACGTCGAACCCTTCCTCAAAGACAAATCGCCGCCCGATCCCAATCGCGCCGATTTCGGGCTGCGCGGGGAGTTCGAGCGCTTGATGCTGGGCACGGGGCGCGAATTGCGCGCGGCGTCGATCGACGGGCAGCGCGGTCAGCGTTTGTGGGAACGTTTGCGCCTGTCGGCGCAGCTCGATCCCAGCACGCCTTTGCCCGCGGGCGCGCAGGCGGCTTCCGTGCCGTTTCAATTCGATCTCGATCCCGATGCCGACGGCATGCAGCGCCTGGCGGCGAGTTCGCCCGATGCGGGCGCGGTGTTGAAGGCGCTCGACATTACGCCGAACATGGTCGGCGGGCGCTTGGTCGCGCGCGGCAAGACCGATCCGGCACGCCCCGATCAGGCGATCGCGGGCACGCTGGCGATCGAGAATTTCCGCCTGGTCAACGCGCCGGTGATGGCGAAGCTTCTATCGGTGACGTTGCTGACCGGCGTGCTCGATTCCTTGCGCGGCGAGGGGATCGGCTTTAGCCGTCTCGACACCGATTTCGCCTGGGCCGACCCGAAAATCGAAATCAAGGATCTGCGCATGCATGGCGCGTCGATCGGCTTCACGGCGAACGGCGTCGTGGATCTCGAAACCGATCAGATCGACGTCGCGGGCACGATCGTGCCCGCCTATGCGGTCAATTCGATCTTGGGCAATATTCCGCTGCTCGGCGATCTGCTCGCGGGCCAGCGCGGCGGCGGTATCTTCGCGGCGAATTATACCGCCAAGGGTCCGGCCGCCGACGCCGATGTGCGGATCAATCCGCTGTCCACTTTGGCGCCCGGTTTCCTGCGCCGCTTGTTCGGCGTGTTCGGCGGCGCCAATGCGCCCGCCCCCGCGACCGGTACGACGGAGAACGCGCCGCCGCCCGCCCCCATCGATCCGTTCGATCCGCGCGGCGGCCAGCCCGGCCGCGATTGAGGTCCCCCCCCCAACGAAAAACGGCCCCGGATTTCTCCGGGGCCGTCTTCGTTTCGAACCCTTGCGGGCGCGCCGGTTAGACCGAGTAGTACATCTCGAACTCGATCGGGTGCGGCGTGTGTTCGAAGGCGTAGATTTCTTCGAACTTCAGGTCGATATACGATTCGATGAAGTCTTCCGTGAAGACGCCGCCGGCCGTGAGGAAGGCGTTGTCCTTCTGCAGGGCCATCATCGCTTCGCGCAGCGAACCGCACACCGTCGGGACCTTCTTCAGTTCCGCCGGGGGCAGGTCATACAGGTTCTTGTCCATGGCATCGCCCGGATGGATCTTGTTCTTGATGCCATCGAGGCCGGCCATCAGCATCGCGGCGAAGCCGAGATACGGGTTGGCCGACGGATCGGGGAAGCGCACTTCGACGCGCTTGGCCTTGGGGCCGGCGCCGAACGGGATGCGGCACGACGCCGAACGGTTGCGCGCCGAGTAGGCGAGCAGCACGGGCGCTTCGAAGCCCGGGATCAAGCGCTTGTACGAGTTCGTCGACGCGTTGGTGAACGCGTTGATCGCCTTGGCGTGTTTGATGATGCCGCCGATGTAGAACAGCGCCGTTTCAGAGAGGTCCGCGTAGCCGTTGCCGGCGAAGAGCGGCTTGCCCTTCTTCCAGATCGACTGGTGGACGTGCATGCCCGAACCGTTGTCGCCCTTGATGGGCTTGGGCATGAAGGTCGCCGTCTTGCCGTACTGGGCGGCGACGTTATGGACGACGTACTTGTAGATCTGGCACTGGTCGGCGGCCTTCACCATCGTGGTGAACTTGGCGCCGAGCTCGTGCTGCGAGGGCGCCACTTCGTGGTGGTGCTTCTCGATGTCGAGACCCATGTCCTTCATGATCGTCAGCATCTCGGCGCGCAGGTCCGATTCCTGATCGACCGGCGGAACCGGGAAGTAGCCGCCCTTGATCTTCGGGCGATGGCCGAGATTGCCGTCCGGATAGACCTTGTCGGTCACGTACGGGCCTTCGATCGAATCGATTTCGACCGAGGTCTTGTTCATCGACACCTTGAAGCGGACGTCGTCGAACACGAAGAATTCGATTTCGGGGCCGAAATAGGCCGTGTCGCCGATGCCCGTTTCCTTGACGTAGGCTTCGGCCTTCTTGGCGATGCCGCGCGGGTCGCGGTTATAGGGCTGGCCGGTGCCCGGCTCGTAGATGTCGCACATGATCGTCATCGACGGCTGGGCCGCGAACGGATCCATCACGGCGGTCGTCGGATCGGGGATCAGCGTCATGTCGGATTCGTTGATCGCCTTCCAGCCGGCGATCGACGAGCCGTCGAACATCAGGCCTTCTTCGAAGGTCTCTTCGGTGATCGTCTCGACCGCATGGGCGAGGTGCTGCAGCTTGCCGCGCGGATCGGTGAAGCGCAGGTCGACATATTTGCAGCCGTTGTCCTTGATCTTTTTCAGGACTGTCTTGGGATCCGACATAGTCTTCTTCCTGTGGTTTGCCCGGCGGTCCCTACCGCCGGGCGGGTTGAAACGTTCGATCAGACGGCGTCAGCGCCGCGCTCACCGGTGCGGATGCGGACGACTTCTTCGATGGTGGAGACGAAAATCTTGCCGTCGCCGATGCGGCCCGTATGGGCGGCGCGCTGGATCGCTTCGATCGCGCGCTCGACCATATTGTCCTCGAGCACGACTTCGAGCTTCACCTTGGGCAGGAAGTCGACGACGTATTCGGCGCCGCGATAAAGCTCGGTATGGCCCTTCTGCCGGCCGAAGCCTTTGGCCTCGACGACCGTGATGCCCTTCAGGCCGATTTCGTTGAGCGCGTCCTTCACCTCGTCGAGCTTGAAGGGCTTGATGATCGCTTCGATCTTTTTCATGAGGTTCAGGACGCTGCTAAGTTGGAGAGAAGGTACGTGAGTGCGACGAATTCCCGGGGGATGCCCGGCACGTGTTCCCTACAAAGCACGGGGCGTGCCAGGACCGGTGGAAAATCGACGGCGCGGACTCACGGATTCGCGATCGGCCGCCCAGAAAAGCGGCCGAATTTCGTTCAAAAAATAGGCAATTTGCCCATTCATTGAGCTGCCTTGGTGCCGGTGCGCGCCAAAGTTTCCCGAATGCGGCGCATCGCCTCGCGGATGTTCTCCACCGAATTGGCGTAGGAGAAGCGCAGATAGCCATCGCCATGCGCGCCGAAGGCCGTACCCGACAGCACAGCCACGCCGGCCTGTTCCAGGAACAGGGTTTCGGCGGCACGGCTATCCATGCCCGTGCCCTTGATATTGGGGAAGGCGTAGAAGGCGCCGCCGGGTTCGACGCACGAGATACCCGGTATGGCGTTCAACTCGTCGACGATCACGCGACGGCGCTCGGCGAAAGCGGCGACCATTTTGTGGACGGCGTCCTGCGGCCCGTCGAGGGCGGCCATGCCGGCGAACTGCGCCGAGGCGTTGACGCAGGAATGGCAGTTGATCGCCAGACGCTCGGCCTGCGCCACGATCGATTTGGGCCACACGGAGTAGCCCATGCGCCAGCCGGTCATCGCATAGGTCTTCGACCAGCCGTCGAGCAGGATCAGGCGGTCGCGGATCGACGGATAGGACAGCAGGGAAACATGCTCGCGGCCGTCATAGGTCATCTGGCCGTAGATCTCGTCCGACATGATCGCGACATGCGGATGTTTGGCGAGGCCCGCGACCAGCTTGTCGATTTCCGCCTTCGGCGACACGCCGCCCGTGGGATTGGCGGGCGAGTTGACGATCAGCAAGCGCGTGCGCGGCGTGATGCGCGACAGCACGTCGTCGGCGGTGAAGGCGAAGCCGTTCTTTTCCAGAAGCGGCAGCGGGACGGGCGTGGCGCCCGAAAATTTGATGACGCTTTCGTAGATCGGGAAGCCGGGATTCGGATAGACGATCTCCGCCCCCGGCTCGCCGAACATCATGATCGCGAAGAACATCGTGACCTTGCCGCCGGGCACGATCAGCACGTTGCCGGGATCGATCTCCACCTTCAGGCGCTTGTGGATGTCGCGGGCGACGGATTCGCGCAAGGGCAGGATGCCGTTGGCGGGGGTGTAGCCGTGATGGCCGTCGCGCAGGGCCTTCACGGCCGCCTCGACGATATGTTCGGGGGTGACGAAATCCGGCTGCCCGATGCCCAGATTGACGATCGACTTGCCCTTGGCTTCCAACGCCTTGGCGCGGGCCAGCACTTCGAACGCGGTTTCGGTGCCAAGGCGCGACATGCGCTCGGCCAATTGCATGGACATGGGGCCTCCCTCGAACTTTCTGGGCCACTGGGTAGCATGTCCACCCGTCCGTCGGTAAGCCTTGCGTTGCGGGGGCGGGGGGGCTAAAAACCGCCCCGCTGTGGCGGGCGTAGCTCAGCTGGTAGAGCACTCGGTTGTGGTCCGAGTTGTCGCGGGTTCGAGCCCCGTCGCTCGCCCCAGCCTTCCCACCGGTTCCGCCGGTCGGGAAGAAGAATTGCGGTGGCATTCACGAAAAAGGGCCGTGCAGTTGCCCCTTTTCGCGTGGGGGGCCTACACTCCGCCGCGATCATGCCGCCCCGTCCGCCAAAATACGCGAAAGTCGCGCAAGCCGATCTCGACGCGGCCATCAAGCTGCACGAGCGGCTTGTGGCCAAGCAGACCGGCGGCAAGCGTTTGGCCTATCCATTCCACACGCTCGAGCGTTTGGTCTTCGCCAACAAAAACATCGCCGAAGCCGAGTTCGTCGGCAGCCGGATGGAAGAGGCGGATTTCCAAGGCGCCAAGCTCGAACGCGCGAATTTCTTCGGCGCGAATCTGACGCGCGCGAATTTCCGCGGCGCCGATTTGCAACGCGCCGATCTGCGCGGCGCGAGTTTGAAGGGCGCCAATCTGGAAAACGCGAATTTGCGTCAGGCCGATATCCGCGACGGCTTCATCATCGTGCCCGACGACAACGGCAATTTCGATTTCGCCAGCGCGCAGCGCCGCTCGGCCGAAATCGACGACGCGTCGTTCAGCCGCGCCAACCTGACCGAAGCCAAAGTCGCGCGCGCTTTCGGCCGGCGCACCGATCTGTCCAACGCGATCATGCGCAACGCCAATCTGGCCGGCGCGGATTTCTCGAATTCGGACCTCACCGGCGTGGTGCTGACCGGCGCGGATTTGACCGAGACCAATCTTTCGAACTGCATTTTGCAAGGCGCGGTGTTGGCCGGCGCCTTCCTCAACAACACCAATCTCGACGGCGCCGATCTCACGGCCGCGCAGTTCTCGAAAAAGGATTTCGAGAAGTCCGACACCAGCAAGGCGATCCTGCCCAAATCGCTCGACGATATCGGGATGAAGCTGGGCGAGATCGTGCTGAACCATTTCGACTGGCTGCAAACCGCCGGCGCCAAGGGCGCGCAAGCCGTGCTCGATTCCGTCGATCTGACCGGGATCGACGCCAAGGGCGTGAATTTCTCGGCGGCACGGATGAAGCGGACGACGCTGATCGACGCCAAGCTCGACAGCGCCAAATTCCAGATGACCGATATGACGGGCTCCAATCTCGCCGGTGCGCAGCTGGAATCGGCGGATTTACGCGGCGCCACGCTCGACAAATGCATCCTCAACGGTGCGGATTTGTCGAACGCGGATTTGACGTCGATGCCGCTGCCCACGACCGCGACGGGTAGCTGGCCCACGCGTATGCGCGGCGCCCAGCTGCATCGCGCGAATTTGCGTGGCGCCAAGCTCGCGGTGTGCGATTTTTCGGAATCGATCATGCGGCAGGCGGATTTCCGCGGCGCCGATTTGACCGATTGCAAATTCACCGATTGCGACGTGACCGGCGCGGATTTCCGCGACGCCAAAATCGACGGTGCGGATTTCCGCGGCGCCATCGGCCGCATCTAGGAGAATACGTCAAAATGCCCAAGCTGCTCGGTATCGCGGGTTCGTTGCGCGCCAAATCCTTCAATCGCATGCTTCTCGCCTATGCCGCCAGAACGGCGCCGGAAGGGACGACGATCGAGACTTTCGATCTGAAGCCGATCCCGTTCTTCGATCAGGATGTCGAAGCGCAAGGCTATCCCGACGCGGTCGCCAAGCTGCATGCGGCGGTGGGCGCCGCGGACGGCGTGCTGATCGCCACGCCCGAATATAATTCCGGCATTCCCGGCGTGTTGAAGAACGCGCTCGATTGGATGTCGCGCCCGCCGGGCAAGTCGACTTGCGCCGGCAAGCCGGTCGCGGTGATGGGCACGGGGCCGGGCATGTCGGGCACGTTGCGCGCGCAAACCTCGATCCTGCCGGTGCTGACCGGCATGGGCATGTTGCCGCTGGTCGGCGCCAATACGACCGTGCCGAACGCCGGCGCGGTGTTCGACGCCGAGGGCAATCTGACCGACGAGCGCGCGAAGTCGACGCTCGCCAATCAGCTCAAAGCCTTCGCCGCCTGGATCGAACGCCTGAAGCGTTAAGCGATGAACTTGATCTCGCGCACCAGCTTGTCGCGGATCGCGTCGCGGAAATCGGTGTAGTCGCGGGCGGGCACGACGAAGGCGCCGGGTCCGCCGACGACATAAAGCCGGTAATAGGCGTCGAGATCGGGCTCCTCGTTGAGGATCGGCAGACCGTTGATCGCGATCCCGGCGGCCAGCGCGTCTTCGCGCGCGGCCAGCACGTTGCGCCCTTGGTTCGAAGCGCCGTCGCCCGACACGTCGATCACCAGCCGCCCGGCTTGGTAGGGGCAGGCGTTCAGCGCGTCGTAGGCGAAGTCGAGCGCGTCGCCGATCGCCGTGGCGCCGCCGATCACCAAGCGCGGCGCCATTTCGCATTCCTTGGCGTATTGCTCCAGCGCTTCAGGGGCCGCGATGCGGCACCAATCCATGTTGATCGTGTGCGTCTTCGCGTTGGCGAATTCGAACATCGCAACGGCGATGGCGCCGACCCGGCCCGATCCGATCGCGTCCGCGACCGACGGGTGGCGGAACGCGGCGGCATAGCCTTCCATCTGCAAATAGAACTCGTCCATCGACACCGAGCTTGAGGAATCGATGGCCAGCACCAGCGCCACATCCACGGGATGGGACGCGGCCTGGGCCCGGGCGGGCAGGGCGGCCGATGCGAGGCCGGCGGCGATGAAGTTGCGGCGATTCATGGGGCGGGAGAAATACGCCCCCAATATGGCATGATCGGGGCGATGACGACGATATTACCCAGTTGCGCTGAAATGGCGGCGATCGACCGCGCGTCGGTCGGAGCGGGCGTGCCAAGCCTGCGCTTGATGGAAAACGCCGGGGCGGCGGTCGCGCGGCATCTGGGCGCGCGGTTCAAGCGCGGCCCGGTCGCCGTGTTGTGCGGGCCGGGCAATAACGGCGGCGACGGATTCGTCGTTGCGCGGCATTTGTTCGACGCGGGCTGGCCCGTCCGTGTCGGCCTGCTGGGCGAGCGCGCCGCCTTGCGCGGCGACGCGGCGGCGATGGCGGCACTTTGTCCGGTGGAGATCGAGACGATCGCCCCCGATTTGATCGAACATGCGGGCCTAATCGTCGATGCGTTGTTCGGCGCCGGTTTGTCGCGGGATTTGGACGGGGCGGCCCTCACCCTCGTGCGCGTGCTCGACCATCGCGCCACGCCGATCGTCGCGATCGATGTGCCCAGCGGCGTGTCCGGCGATACGGGCGAAGTGAAGGGCGGGGCGGCGAAAGCCGACCTCACCGTCACGTTCCATCGCCCCAAGCCCGGCCATTTGCTGTTGCCCGGGCGCGAACTCTGCGGCGAACTCGTCGTCGCCGATATCGGTATTCCCGCGGCGGTGCATGAACAGGTGAAGGTCGAAACCTTCGCCAACACGCCCGAACTCTGGCGCGCGGCGCTGCCGATCCCCGGCGCGCAAACCCATAAATACGACCGTGGCCATGCGCTGATCGTCGGCGGCGGCGAATTGACCGGGGCGGCGCGCCTTGCCAGCGAGGCGTGTTTGCGCGCCGGTGCCGGCCTCGTCACGCTGGCGGCACCCGATGTTGTCACCGATATGCTGCGCGTCGCGTCGCCCGCCGCCGTGGTGGTGCGCGATCTTCGCGGATTCGACGAATTGCTCGCCGACAAGCGCCGCAATGTCGTTCTGCTCGGTCCCGGCAACGGCGCCGACGATGCGTGCCGGGCGCGCATCGAAGCGGTGCGCAAGGCGGGGCGCGCTTGCGTGCTCGATGCCGATGCGCTGCGCGTTTTGTCGCCGCTGGATATTCGCCTGACGCGCGATTTCGTCGTCACGCCGCATGACGGCGAATTCGTGCGGATGTTCCCCGATCTCACGCAAGGCGACCGGCTGACGCGCGCGCGGACCGGTGCCGCGCGGTCGGGCGCCATCGTCGTGTTGAAGGGGGCGGATACGGTCGTCGCCCATCCCGACGGGCGCGCGGCGATCGCGGCCAACGCGCCGCCGTGGCTGGCGACCGCCGGATCGGGCGACGTGCTCGCCGGCACGATTTCCGGGCTGATTGCACAAGGAATGGACGAATTCTTTGCGGCCTGTGCGGGCGTGTGGTTCCACGGCGATGCCGCGTCCATTCACGGGCCGGGCTTGATCGCCGACGATCTTCCGCTTCGCATTTCGCAATCGCTGGCGCCGTTTCTCCGCGCGGCGAACGGGTTAAAAAATTCTTCGACGAAATTACCGCGAGACGGTAGCTAAACGCCGCGAACCGCAACGTTTCGTCCGATCCGCGACAATCGCGCTCTTGTGCTTGTCGGGGGCGCGGCTCATTTAAATCGCATGGACCATCCTCTGTTCGTGGCGACGTGTTCCGTGCTCGGCGCCGAGCATGCGGCCGCCCGTGCTTTGGCGCGCGCGGTGCAATCCGACGATTCCGGCGATTGGCTGCTCGCCAAGGAATTGCTGTCGTCGCTGCCCGACGCGCAGTGGGCGGCGATCAAGTTCTGCCTGCAATCGACGCCGCCCGACGACGGTGCTTTGGCGCATTAGTTCCGCCATAATTTCGCCGCTTGCCTCGCCCCGTGGCCCGCGCGACACTTTCGGGCGATGAGCGAAACGCGCGTCCCGAATTCCTTCGTCGCCCGTCTGAAAGAGGCGTGGCGGGATCTATCCTCCACCGCCCGCGCGGCGGTCGGCGGCACGCGCACGCCGCATCCCGATTTGTCCGACGACGATCTGGAGCCGTTGCGCGCGCGCATGCGCGATTGCCTGGAAGGCAAAGGCGGCGAGGCGAGCGCGCGTCAGCGCGCGGTCGAGCTCGGGCGGCTTTATCTTGATTTGTCGCAGACCGGGCGCAAACGCTTCATGTCGCTGATCGCGACCGAATTCGATTTCGACCGCGCGGCGGCGGAGAAAGCGGCGGCGGCCGCCCTCGCGGCCTGGAAAAACGGCACGCCCGCATCGCGCGCGAAGGCCGAGATCGCGTTGAAGCGTTCGCTGGAAGCGCCGCGCGCGCGATTGCTCCAGCAATTTTCCGCCTTGCCCGAAGGCGTGAAATTCCTGGTCGATCGCCGCGCCGAATTGCTCGACTGGTCGCGCGAGATGCCCGAACTCGCCGGGCTCGAAGCCGATCTCAAGGATCTGCTGGTCGCGTGGTTCGATTTGGGTTTCCTCGAACTGCGCCGCATCACCTGGGAAAGCCCGGCGGCTTTGCTCGAGAAGCTCGCCGAATACGAAGCCGTCCACGCGGTGCGCGATTGGAACGATCTTAAAAACCGGCTCGACGGCGACCGGCGCTATTTCGCCTTCTTCCATCCGCGCATGAAGCTGGAGCCGCTGATCTTCGTCGAAGTGGCGCTGGTCAAGGGCCTCGCGGGCGACGTGCAAGCGCTGCTCGACGAGAACGCGCCGCTGGGCGATCCGCGCGCCGCCGATACGGCGATTTTCTATTCGATCACGAACGCCCAAAGGGGCCTCGCCGGGATTTCGTTCGGCGGCTTCCTCATCAAGCGCGTCGTCGCCGAGTTGCAGGGCGCGTTCCCCAATCTCAAAACCTTCGCGACGTTGTCGCCGGTCCCCGGTTTCCGCAAATGGCTCGACCGGCAATTCGCGGATGGCGCCAAGGGATTGCTGACGCGCGAGGAGCGCGGCGGCCTGGCGGCCGCGTTGAAGGGCGACGTGGACAGCCCCGTGGCGAAGGGCGATCTCAAACGCGTGCTCGCCGACGATTCGTGGGCCACGAACAGGAATCTCGCAAAGGCGATGGAAGCGCCGCTATCGCGCGCCTGCGCCGTCTATCTCACCAAGGCCAAACGCAACGACGGGCGTGCCCTCGACCCCGTCGCGCATTTCCATCTGTCGAACGGCGCGCGGTTGGAGCGCGTCAATTGGCGCGCAGATCTATCGCCCAACGGATTGCGCCAATCCGCCGGCTTGATGGTCAATTATCTCTACAGCCTCGCGGAAATCGAAACGAACCACGAGGCCTATGCGACCGACGGCACGATCGCGACGTCGTCTTCGGTGCGCGGGCTGGTCAAGGCAGCCGCGACGAAGTGACGCTGGGCATCTTCATCGCGTCCGATTAGCTTCGCGACCTATGAACATCCTCAAGACCATCCGCTTCGTCGCGCTGGGCGCCATCGTCGGTCTCGGCGCCTTCTGGGCACATCAATTCTGGCTGTCGGGGCATGCGCCCGATCCGGCGACGTTGGCCGGCGATGCGATCGGCGGGCCCTACGAGCTGATCGACCAAAACGGCGCCGCACGCCGCGACACGGATTTTCGCGGCAAGTTCGTGATGATCTATTTCGGCTTCACCTTCTGTCCGGATGCGTGCCCGACCGCGCTGCTGGGCATGGCTCAAGCGCTCGACGATATCGGCCCGCTCGCCGAACGCGTGCAGCCGATCTTCGTCACCGTCGACCCCGATCGCGACACGGTCGCGCAGATGAAGTCTTACGTCGAAGCGGTCGATCCGCGTTTGATCGGGTTGACCGGTTCGGCCGCGCAAGTCGCGTCGGCCGCGAAGGCGTATCGCGTGTTCTATCGCAAGGTCACGCCGCCGGGGACGAGCGACTATCTGATGGATCACACGTCGCTGATCTATCTGATGGGGCCGGACGGCAAGTATCTCGACCATTTCAGCCACGAAACGCCGCCCGACAAAATCGCCGAGCGGCTTCGCCGCCGTGTTCGATAGAACGGCCGTCAGGCCGCCTGCACCGAATCAAGGAACGCGGCGACCGCCCGGCTGAGTTCGCCGTTCTTGTCGGATACGCGCTGCGAGGCGTCGAGCACGACGCCGGAGCTCGATCCCGTGCGTTCGGCCGCATCGCGCACGCCGTTGATGGCGCGGTTGGTCTCTTCCACGCCTTGGGCGGCCTGTTCGACGTTGCGCCCGATTTCGCGCGTCGCCGCACTTTGCTCCTCGACCGCCGCCGACACGGCCGCCGTCATCTGGGAAATGCCGCGCACGGCTTCGCCGATCGCGGTCATCGCCTCGACGACGCCGTCGGTGCGCTGCTGGATCGTTTGAACCTGGGCGGCGATTTCGTTGGTCGCCTGCGCGGTTTGCGAGGCGAGGGTTTTGACTTCGTTGGCGACGACGGCGAAACCCTTGCCGGCTTCGCCCGCGCGCGCGGATTCGATCGTGGCGTTGAGCGCCAGCAAATTCGTTTGCCCGGCGATCGTATTGATGAGCGTCACGACGCTGTCGATCTTTTTCGCGGCTTCGCTGAGCTCGCGCACGCGCTGCTCGCTTTCGCCGGCGAGCGCCGCCGTTTTGCCCGCACTTTCGGTCGAGCTGGCGAGCTGGCGCGAAATCTCGGCGATCGACGCGGCGAGCTCTTCGGAGGCCGAGGCGACCGTCTGCACGTTGGACGAGGCTTCGTTGGCGCCCGATGCCGCCGCGACGGCCAATTGCAGCGCGTCGGACGAGATCTTGGTCAGATCGCCGGCCGTGCCTTGCAGGCTCGACACCGACTCCCCGGTCGTCTGGATCATGCCGGCGACCGTGGTACGGAATTCGTCGGTCAGTTGGCGGATCTTCCGGCCGCGTTCGAGATCGGCCTGCTGGCGGGCTTGGGCTTGGGCTTCCAAGTCGCGCTGGCGCACCAGATTGTCGCGGAAGGCGATGAGGGCGCGGCCAAGATCGGTCACCTCGTCCTTGCCCGCGACCGTGACGGCGATGTCTGTGTCGCCGGCGCTGAGCTTGGTCATCTCGCCCGTGATGTGAACCAGCGGGCGCGCGATGGCGGCGGCGATCAGCATGGCGAGCGCCACGACGACGATTGCGATCACGGCGATGGAGATGCCGATCGTCGCGCGCAAGCTCGCGAGACGGCTCGCGGCGGCGGCGAGCCGTGTCTCGGCCTGCGCCAACTCGATCTTGAAGAGTTCGTCGATAACCCGGTCGATCGCGGCGTAGGCTTGGCTCATCTTCGGCGTCACGGCCGCGCGATTGCGGATCGACGCGGCCAGCGCCTCGAACGTATCCGTATAGGATTTGATGTCGGCGAGCAGCGCCGCTGCGGCGCCGGCCGGCACGCGCGCGCGAATGGCGCTTTCGAGCGCCGCCGCCGATTTGCCGAATTGTTCGTAGTCGGCCGGCAGTTCGCGCAGCATGAAATCCTTTTCGTTGCGGCGCAATTGCAGCAGCCCGCTCGTCAGCGCGTCGGCCGCCATTTTCTCGAGCGCGTCTTCGACCGTTTTGGCGGCGGCGCGCATAGCGGCCCATTTGCCGTCGTCGGCGGTCAGGCCGATATCGCGCTGCGTTTTGACCACGTCGTCGAACGCGGTTCGGTAGTTCGCGAATTCACCGTCCACGCGCGCATAAAGCGCGCCCAATTCGCCCGTGACACCGGCCTTCAAACCCTCGACGCGGCTGCGCGCGGCCTCGAGCGACTTGGCGTGCATCTCGGCGTAGCGCAGCTCTTTGCGCAGCAGGAAGTCCTTCTCGTTGCGGCGCAACTGCAGCAGTTCAGAGTCGAAGCGCAAAATCGCTTCTTTGCGTTCGGCCGCGCGTTCTTCGATCTGTTGAACCTCGGCGAGGATGCGTTCCTGGAACAGGAATAGCGCGCCGACCGCGACGAAGCCCGCGACCGCGATCGCACAGATGATGCCGAGTTTGCCGCGCATGCGCAGCCGCGACAAAAGCGACGCGAAGAAATTCATGGCTTGGCCCCTTTTCCGAAGGCATGCCGCGGGAGGACGCGGCGACATATCGACCGCTTAGCGGCGGCCGATGAACGCAGGCTGAAAAAAGATAAGCCGATTTGGGAATTGTGACGATGTGCGCGTATCCAAAGGTGCGCCCCAATCAAGGAATGTCGTACCGAATATGCAGATCGCGCCGAAGAAGCGAAGGTCTTCAGACCGTAACGTCGAGCTGCATGCCGCGCCCTTGGCGCGCGGCCGCACCGCGCGCGGCGACGGAAAGCACCGAGTTCGTCAGCGTATCGCCCGCGCGCCCGGTTTCGGACGACGAACGACTTTCGCGCGAATTCTCGGTCTGGCCGGTCGCTTGCGCGCCCGACGAGGTTTGCGTTTGCTGAACGACGTTGACCGTGCGTTGCGCCGCCGCCGCCGCGACCTGCTGGAACACGTTGGTTCCGGTCTGCGCCTGATTGGTGGCGAGCTGCTGCTGCAAATAGGGATTGCGCAACAAAACGCCGCCGCCCGGGGTGGCGATCATTTCCATGGACTAAAGAGTACCACCCGGCGGCCGAGCCCTCAAGCCAGCGCCCGCTGGGCCAAACCCGCCACCCGGTCCAGGAATATTTGCGGGGTGGCGGCGATTTGGGCCGGATCGAACCAGCCGGAATCGTGCACGTCGTCGCCGGCGACCGGCGTGCCGTCGATAAAGCGGCACAGCACCGCGACCAGCACGTAGTGGAATTTGAGATCGCCGGTTTCGTCGCGCACGATCACGTCGAGCGCATCGATCGCGCGCAAGGCTTCGGCGCGCACGGCGGTTTCCTCCGCCAGTTCGCGGATTGCCGCGGCCATATAGGTCTCGCCCGGTTCGATCTTGCCGCCCGGAAATCCCCAGCGTCCCGGATCGGGCGGATTGGCGCGGCGGACCAGCAGCACCTTGCCTTGGTGCGGGACGATCGCGATAGCGGCGGGCCGGGGCAGAAACATGGCGCCTTGGGTACCTTGACAAGCCCGACCCGGACAAGCACCGTGCGCGCGATGGTTCCCGCCAGGGATGAGAGCATGACCAGGTGGGAGTGAGCCGTCTGCGCCGCAGGAATTTTGCGTCGCGGGTAGGAGGAGGGCGAAGTCGCGTAGTGGTGCTACGCGCGAGCCCTTCGACACCCCCGCGACGCAAAAGTACGCGGCCCTTCGGGTTGGGTTCCGGCGGGCGCCCGCTTTGTTGCGGTCCTCGCCGATAGAACCACTATCGGCTTCGGACCGCGCCTCGCGGTTCGCACGCGCCGGAAACCCAACGCAGACGATTCAATCCCGCCTGGTCATGCTCTTAGAGGGAACGCGGCGCGGGCTCGTAAGGGCCTTCATCCGCGGCTGCCCCCGCAACTGTGAGCGGCGAGCCGGATCGTCAAATTGCCACTGGCGCGGAACGCCGGGAAGGCGACGGTTCGGCGACGACCCGCGAGCCAGGAGACCTGCCATCGACGTCGGTCACGTGCGAGCGTATCGGGCGGGGTGTCCCGGTGCGACAAGGCGGAAATCGCAATCCGTCCTCTCGTCTGTGGCGAACCGAAACAGGGGTTCCGCCCGAAATGTCTGAAGACTCGCCACCACCAACATTGCCATCGCCAACATTAGACGTCTGCAACCGCTGCCGGCCGCCGGGCTGGGAAGGTCCGCTCGAAGAACGGCCGGGGCGCAAATTCGCGCAAGCCATCGACGCCGAACTCGCCAAGCGCGGGCTCGGCGATGTGCATCGGCGCGACATCTATTGCCAAAGCCAATGCACGCGCGCCTGTACGGTCGCGTTCGCGGGCGGCGCCAAGCGCTTCACCTTCCTGTTCGGGGATCTCGATCCCGCGATCCATGCGGGCGACGTGATCGACGCCTTCCTGATGTATCGCGACCGCATCGACGGATTCCTCGATCGCAAGGAACGGCCCGAGCCGCTACGCGCCGGAATTCTCGCCCGCATCGCGCCGCCCGGCTGGAAAGGACCCTTGGTCCTTGATGAAAAGCCTGGCGTCCAAGATTTGTTATAGTATAACACTTTCCTCCCGAAGGGGTCGAAACATGCAGTTCCGTATTCTCGCGGCCGCCGCCGCACTCGCTCTCACGGCCGTTCCGGCCGACGCGCAAACCCGCCCGCTCGTCGTCGGGCAGGGCTTCCTGACCGACTCCCTCGATCCCGCCCAAGGCGTCGCCGGTTGGGCGCTGCAATCGCATGGCGTGGCGGAGACGTTGTTCACCGTCGACCGCGAAGGCCGCATCGTGCCGAACCTCGCCGAAAGCGTGCGGCGGGATGGCGAAAGCTTCATCATTCGTTTGAAGCCCGATCTCAAATTCGCCGACGGTTCGCTCTTGGACGCGACCGCGTTGAAGGCGTCGCTCGACCGCGCGACCAAGGAAAATCCGCGCGCGCGCGGTCAGATCGGTACGCCCGCCCTCGACGTGCTGAACGCGCGCGAGCTGCGCTTGCGTCCCGAACGCCCCGTCGCGGCGATCGAAAGCGTGCTCGCGGAGTTTCCGCTCGCGATCCACAAATTCGACGGCACGAATGCGAGCATGACCGGGCCGTTCCGCGCGGTCGAGTTCAAGCGCGGCGAGAGTCTGCGCCTCGAACCCAACCCGTTCTATCGCGACGTGGCGTCGCGGCCCGCCGTCACGATCCGCCGGATCGGCGATGCGCAGACGCTGGCCCTCGGGCTTGAAAGCGGCGAGGTCGATATCGCGTTCAACCTCGCGCCCGAAACGCTGCCGCGCTTGAAGCGGCGGCCGGAACTGACGATCAAGTCGACGCCGGTCGCCTATCAATACATGGCGCTGCTGAACACGCAGCGCGCGCCCTTCGACGATGTGAAAGTGCGCCAAGCGGTCGATCTCGCGATCGATCGTTCCATGCTGATCGCCGCCGCCAATGGCGGCGAAACGGCGACCGGCATGTTCCCGCGCGTGTTCCCATTCGCGTCGGAAAGCCCGCGCAAGCATGACGCGCGCGAAGCGGAAAAACTGCTCGACGACGCGGGCTGGAAGGCGGGGGCGAACGGTCAGCGGATGAAGGACGGGCGCGCGCTGGAGTTCACGCTGACGACCTATCCGCAGCGCCCCGATCTCGTGACCATCGCCCCGGTGATCCGCGCGAGTTTGGAGCGGATCGGTTTTCGCGTGCGCATCGAGGTGACGGAAGCGATCTCGCCGCAGCTTCAGGCCAAGCGCTACGACGCCGCGCTTTGGGCGATGCACGCGGCCCCTGGCGGCGACGGTGCCTTCGTGTTCGAGCAATATCTGCGCTCGACCTCGGCGACCAATTTCATGTCGTTCGCCAGCGCCCCAGTCGATGCGGCGCTGGACCGCTTGCGCGAGATCGACGCGGCCCCCGCCCGCGCCGCGGCGCTCAAAGGGATCGAGCAACTCGTCTTCGCGCAGGCGCCGGTCGTCTACCTGATGACGCCGGTCTGGCATGTCGGCCTGTCGAAACGTGCGGCGTCGTACGTGCCGTACCCGTCCGACTATTACGTGTTGCGCGCCGATCTGCGCGCGAGCCCGTAAATGCCGCGCGCGGCGATCGCGGAAGGATTGCGAGCCCTGCTGTTGCTGTGGCTCGCCAGTCTCGCCGCGTTCGCCGTCGTGCGCGCGATGCCCGCCGATCCGGCGGTATTGAGCCTCGTGGCGTTCGGCCAAGCCGCCGATCCCGACACGGTCGCGGCCCTGCATCGCGAATGGGGCCTCGACCAGGCCTTGCCGCTGCAATACGCGGCGTGGCTCGGCGATTTTCTGACCGGCGATTGGCGGCGGTCGTTCAAGACCGGCGCGCCAATCCTCGACGAGTTCGCCAAGCGTTTGCCGGTCAGTCTAATCGTCGGCTTCGGCGGTTTGTTCGTGGCGTTGCTCGCCGTGGGACCGCTCGCGCGCGGGGCCGCGAAACGCCCGAACGGTTGGGCCGCGCGCGTGCTCGATGCCGCCACGCTGGGTGCGCAAGCGATCCCGGCCTTTTGGCTCGGTTGCTTGCTGCTATGGTTTTTCGCGGTCGAATTGCGCGTGATCGATGTGCTGGGCGAGGGGCCCGCGCGTTACGTGCTGCCGATCCTGATCGTCGCCTTCACCGGTTTGGGACCGTTGGCGCAGGTCTATCGCGCGGGCCTCGCCGAAGTGAGCCGCGCCGATTATTTCCGCACGGCGCTGGCCAAGGGCGCCGATCCGGATACGGCGCTGGAAGCGCAAGGCGGGCGCTACGCGCGCCTCGGCTTGAGTGCGGCGTTGACGGCCGAAGCGGGCTGGGTCGTCGGCGGGACCGCCGTCGTCGAAGTCGTGTTCGGCCTGCCGGGCCTGGGCACGTTCCTGGTCGATAGCATCGCCATGCGCGACTACTTCGTGCTGCAAGCCTATATCGTCGTCGCGGCGGCATGGATGCTGGCGATCGCCTTCGTCGCGGCGGGTGCGCGCCATCTTCTGGATCCGAGGCTGCGCTGATGTCGCATCATGCGCCCGCCATCGTCGAGCGTCGTCTATGGGTGCTGCCCGCACTCGCAGGCACGGCATTGATCTGCGCCGTGTGGCAGCCTTACGCACCCGACGCGATCGACATGCTCAACCGGCATGGCGCGCCGACACTCGCGCATTGGCTGGGCACCGATCATCTCGGCCGCGATGTGCTCGCGCGCTTGATGGCGGGGATGGGGCGCACGTTCCTCGCACTCGGCATCGTCGCGACGATGTGCGTGATGCTGGGGCTCGCGGTCGGACTCGCGGCGGCGAGTACGTCCGGCATTTTGCGCGGCGCGCTGCTGCGCGTGGCCGAGTTCGCCAGCGTGATGCCCACGTTGGTCGTCGCTATCGCGATCGTGTCGCTTCTTGGTTTCGACGCCGTCACCGCCGGCATCGCGTTGGGCCTGGGTGCGTGGGGACCTTACGCGCTGCTCGCCGACGGTTTGGCGCGGCGCGCGTTGTCCGAGCCTTATGTCCAGGCCGCGCGCGCCTTGGGCGGCACCAAATCCCGGCTGATGTTCCGCCATGTTCTGCCCGCCGTGCTCGACACGCAGCTCGCCTATTTGGGCGCCAAGCTCGGGCGGATCGTCATCGCCTATGCCGCGTTGGCTTTTTTGGGCCTCGGCGCCGATTCCAGCCGCCCGGATTGGGGGGCGATGCTGTTCGAATACCGGCTTTATATGTTCGATCACCCGGCTTTGATGCTGTGGCCCGGCTTTGCCGTCGTGGTGACGTGCGCGGCTTTGCGCACCGCTTTGGGCCAGGATCGGGGGGCGCGGGTTCCCGCCAGCTCCGGCGATACCGCCGCCGCCCTGGAATGCGCGGATCTGCATGTCCATGGCGCCGCCGATAACCCTGTTGCCACAGGGGTGGAAACCGCGCGCCGGACGGGCTAAATCCGGGGGAGAACCCGGAGCACCCATTCCATGACCGAGCAAATTCCCGTCACCGTCCTCACCGGCTATCTGGGGGCGGGCAAGACCACGCTGCTGAACCGCATCCTGACCGAGAGCCACGGCAAGAAATACGCCGTGATCATCAACGAGTTCGGCGAGGTCGGTATCGACAACGACATCGTGGTCGGCACGGACGAAGAAATCTTCGAGATGAACAACGGCTGCATCTGCTGCACTGTGCGCGGCGATCTGATCCGCACGATCGGCGGCTTGATGAAGCGCAGCGGCCAATTCGACGGCATCATCGTCGAAACGACGGGCTTGGCGGAACCCGCCCCGGTCGCGCAGACCTTCTTCACCGACGACGAGGTCAAGACCAAGACCAAGCTCGACGCGGTCGTGACCGTGGTCGACGCCAAACATTTCCCGCTGCGCCTGGAAGACAGCCGCGAGGCGGAAGATCAAGTCGCCTTCGCCGACGTGATCCTGCTCAACAAGACCGATCTGGTGACGCCGGCGGAATTGAGCGCCGTCGAGCGCCGCATCCGCGAGATCAATCCCTATGCGCGCCTGCATCGCACGAAGAAGAGCGAGATCGCCCTCGAATTGATCCTCAACAAGGGTTCGTTCGATCTTCAGCGCATCCTGGAGCTCGATCCGCATTTCCTGCACGATCACGCGCATGGCCATGACCATGATCACGACCACGATCATCACGGACATGATCATCATCACCACCATGGCGAAGACTGCCACGACGATCATTGCGACGATCCCACGCATGATCATTCCCATCATGCCCATGCACACCCGCGCCATGCCGACGACATCTTCTCCGTCGCGGCGGTGATCGACGGGCCGGTCGATCCGGAGAAATTCCGCACCTGGATTTCCGGCGTGTTGCAGACGCAAGGCCAGAATATCCTGCGCGCCAAGGGCGTCATGTCGATCGACGGGGCCGAACAGCGTTTCGTGTTCCAGGCCGTGCATATGATCGCGGATTCGACCTGGGGCCAGAACTGGCGCAAAGGCGAGAAGCGTCAATCGAAGCTCGTGTTCATCGGCCGCAAGCTCGATGCCGACGCGCTGAAATCCGGCTTCGAATCCTGCAAAGCGGCATGAGCGAAACGGTCAAACTGCCCGCGAAGCGCGAGTTCGATTTCGCCGCTTACGTCTCCGGCGCGGCATTTTCGGCGGACGGCGAAACGGCGGCGTTTGCGCTCGGCTCCGGCCTCGTCAAGCTCGTCACGATCGCCGACAATTCGACGCGCGAGGTCGAGGCGCATAACGGCGCCAGCCTGTCTTTCGCGCCGCATCCCGATGGCGTGTCGTTCGTGTCGGGCGGCGACGACGGGCGTTTGGTGCGCATCGGCGTCGATGGGTCGCTCGCGGAAATCGGCAAGGCACAAGGCCGCTGGATCGACGCGCTCGCCACGCATAAGAACGGCGGCATCGCTTGCGGCGTGGGCAAGGAAATCTGGTATTGGGCGCCGGGCGGGACGGAACCCAAGAAGCTCGGCCCCCATCCCAGCACGATCACCGCGCTCGATTTCAGCCCCGACGGCAGCCGCGTAGCGGCGGCGCATTACGGCGGGGCCTCGATCTGGCAGGTGCGCAATCCCGCCAGTGCGCCGCGCAAGATGGAGTGGAAGGGCAGCCACGTCGCGATCAAATACGCGCCCAATGCCAAATTCCTCGCGACGACGACGCAGGACAACGCGATCCATGTCTGGCGCCTCGCCAACGGACAGGACATGCAGATGGCGGGCTATCGCACCAAGGTGAAGACGCTCGCCTGGACGGCCGATGCGCGCTTTCTGCTGTCCGACGCCGCCGATTGCTTCGTGTGCTGGGATTTCTCGGGCAAAGGTCCCGAAGGCCAGCCGCCGGTCGAATACGGGTTCGGCGACGGGGCGGGAATGACCGGCATCGTGGCGCATCCCGACAGCGGCTTCGTCTGCGGCGGGTTCGAAAACGGCGCGCTGCGTTTGGGCGATATGGATAGCCGCCGCGATCTCGAACTGCGCGCACCGGCCGACATACAAAAGCCGATCCGCGCGATGGCCTGGTCGCCGGACGGCTGGCGCATCGCCGCGGGGGCGGAAGACGGCTATGCCGTCGTGTTCGACCTGAAGAACAAGAGTTAGGCCGCCCGGCAGTTGAGCCGGAACACGTTGCCTTCGATATCCTCGGCCACGACCTGCCACGCGCCGTAGTAGGTGCGATAGGGCGGCTTGATGATTTTGCCGCCTAGCGCCGTCACCTTGGCGGCGAGGGCGTCGATAGCCGGTTCCGCCGGCACGACGAAGGTCGGATAGGCCTTCACGCCTTTGTCGCCGGGCACGCGGTCGGCGAGGTTCAAGACCGGATACGCGTCAGTCTTGTTGAAGCCGAATTCGGTCTCGCCCAAACGCAGCGCGCGATAGATCGGCGAGCGCGAGGCTTCGACTTCCGGCAAGCCGAGCAGCGCTTGATAGAAGCCCATCAACGCGACGGGATCGGCGCAGAAGAAATTGACGTCGATGCTGACGAGCTTCGTCATGCGGCCTTCAACCCGTAGGATTTGCGATACATCTCGGCGAGATGTTCGCCGGCGGTGCAGGGCTCGTGCAGCGGCGTCTCGCCGGGAATGACCGTGCCGGGCAGGGCTTCGATCTTTGCGTGATAATTCGGGCTGTAGAACAGCGGCACCGAATAGCGATCATGCGCGGACGCCTTGTTGATCACGCGATGCAGGTTCGAGCGATAGAGCCCGTTGGTCCAGCGCGGAATCATGTCGCCGAGATTGACGACGAAACTGCCGGGAATGGGGGTGGCGTCGAGCCACGTCTTCCCGTCGGCGTCGAGCACTTGCAAGCCGCCGCTGTCGTCCTGCGCCAGCACGGTGATCGCCCCCCAATCGGTGTGGGCACCCGCGCCGAACACGTTGGCGCCGGCATCCGCGGGATGCGGCGGATAGCGCAGCAGGCGCAGCGTGATCATCGGCTCGGCCATCGTGTGGTCGAATTGCGTGGGCGGCAGATCGAGCGAGCGGGCGAGGTGGCGCATCAGCCCTTCGCAGATTTTCGTCGTGGCGGCGATATAGGCTGCGCAGGATTCCGCCATCTCCGGCAATTCCTCGGGCCATTGATTGGCGCCGTAGCCGTTGAGCTCGGCCTTCACGTAAGGATGCTCGGGCCCGTAAGGCACGCCGCAATAGAAGCTTTCCTTGCGGTCGGGCTCGGCTTCGGCGTCCAAGGTTTGATCGCCGATCGCTTCCCAGCCGCGCTTGGCCTTGGAGTTGAACAGCGAGATCTTGCGCTTGGCGGCTTCGGGCAAAGCGAACAGGCGCTTGGCCCATTCGTATTGCGCGTCGATCAGGCTTTGCGGGACGCCGTGATCGACGATGTAGAAAAATCCGTGGGCGGTCGCCGCCGCACGGATGGCGGCGGCGATCTCCAGGTCGGATTTCGCGAGGCTGACGACCGGAATGCCCATCGCGTTAGCTCTTCACGCGCAGGGTGCGATCGGCGGCGGCGGGCAGATACTGGCTGGTGAAGATGTCGTCCGGCGTCAAGCTGCCTTGGAGATTGTAGGCGAGCAGCGTTTCCTCGATCGTCGCCTGCAAGCGCGCGGGCGATGCGCCGCCCCAGCCATAAAGGCGCGTGTCGGGCGTCACCATCGTGCCTTCGACCATCATCTTCAGGCGTTCGGTTTCGATCGCCTGATCGGCGAGGGAGTCGCGCGCCTTCACCGCCTTGCCGCCCGCATCGGGGTCGGCGATGCAATCGAGCCAGCCGCGCGTCGCCGCGCGCACGAAGCCCGAGATGGCGCGCGGGTTGGTCGCCGGATTGACGATGATCGCGTTGCCGTAGCCTTTGAGGCCGTAATCCGAATAACGGAACGTGCGCATCTGCTCGAGCGGCAAGCCGGCGAGTTTGAGATTCAGCAAACCGGTGAAATAGAAGAACGCGACCGCGTCGACTTCGCCCTTCAGGAAAAGCTGGTTGCCCAAGCCCGGATCGACCGATTGCCATTGCACCGCGCCGGCGGGCAGGCCTTGCGCGCGCGCGAAGATCGGGAACAGGGCGCGCGAGGCATTGAAGGGCTGGCCCGCGACCTTCTTGCCGATGAAGTCGCGCGGCGCCTTGATGGGCGAGTCCGCCTTGACGATCAGTGCGTTCGGGTTCGTGTCGTATTGGATCGCGGCGCAGATCAGTTTGCGGCCGGGATTGGCGAGATTGTGCTGGATCATCGACGGGATGTCGGCGGTCGCGCCGTCATAGGCGCCGCCCGCGACCTGCGAGATCGCACCCGCCGAGCCGTTGCCGACATCGATGGTCACGTCCAGGCCTTCTTCGCGGTAATAGCCGCGTTCGGCCGCGACGAGATAGCCGGCGGCGGAGGCTTCGACGCGCCAGCCGAGATTGAACCGGAATTTCGCGGTCTGGCCGCGCGCCGATCCCAGGCCCAGGGCGACGGCCGGGGCGGCGAGAAGCAGAGAACGGCGGCCGATACGGAGCGAATTCGTCATTGGATACCTCCCATGGGGTCGAAAAGCGATCCCGGAGGCGTGCAGTTTGCGTGCCGCGCGCGGCTTGCGGCGATGTGCAAAAGGCCAGATGCGGCTCAACTTTTGGGGAAGGCGTCCAATACGGCGCCCGAGAATACGAAAGGCCCCGCCGGCGTGCGGGGCCTTTCTTTTTTCTGTCGTGCTCGGCGAAAGGTCGACGGCGAAGCGCCGGCCTTATCCGAAAAGGCCCAGCAGCACGGCGGGCTGCTGATTGGCGATCGACAGCGACTGGATGCCCAGCTGCTGACGGACCTGCAACGCCTGGACGGACGCCGCGGCCTTGCCGATATCGGCGTCGACGACGGCGCCGAGGCCGGCCGTCGTCGCGTCGACCACCGAGTTCACGAAGTTCGACTGCAACGACATCGAACGCGTGTCGGAGGCGTTCGTACCCAGCGACGAGGCCACGGAGTTGGCGAAGGTCGTCAGCGAGCTGAGGGCCGCCGTCGCCGCCGTGACGGACGAAACCGCCGACTGCGCGAAGGTCGTGAACGCCGTGTGCACCGTCGACTGGCTGGCCATGGTCAGCGTCGTCGCCGAGGTGTCGGCGAGGAACGTCTTCGCGGCCGAGTTGTTGGACAGCAAGTTCACGCCGTTGTAGCTGGCTTGCGCGATGAAGTTCGAAATCTGGTTCGTCATCGCGCTGAAGTCGGCGGCGTAAATCGTACGCTGGCTGTTACCGATCGAACCATCGGCGAGCTGCGTGATCTTGGCCTGGAGGTTGCCCACCAGATCCGAGATGTTGGTCAGCGCGGCTTGGGTCACGGTGCCGAGGCCGACACCGTTCGCCAGCGAGCCTTGCACGGCCGAGAAAGCCTGCAGGTTGCCGCGAATACCTTGCGCCACCGAGAAGGTCGACGCGTCGTCGGACGCATCGGCAACGCGATAGCCGGTCTGGACTTGTTTGGACGCAGTTTGCAGAGCGGTCTGCGTACTGCGGAGCGACGATAGCGCAAGCAATGCGCCAACGTTCGTATTGACGGAATTCGTCATTAGTTGGTCCCTTTCTGGTCTATGTGGTTTCGACTTCTGTCGAACCTGGAGTCCGTGTCGCCGTTCCCTCTTGACGGGGTTGGGCCGACGACGCCGCGTCCACGGACTGCCGAGCAATGAGATATTAACGTAAAATCTACGGAACCGGCAAGCCCTTGTTATGCTTGGAGAAATCAGAATCTAGTTAATTCAAATAAAGATAAAATTAGCCATAATTAACGAGCTAATATATTACCGCAATTATGCGTCTCAGGAATGAGGTTAGCGGGTGAGCCCGAGCAGGGCGCTGGGCTGGCTGTTGGCAAGGCCCAGACTGGTGAAGGCGAGCTGCCTTCCGACTTGGCGGGCCGAAGCCTGCGCGGCCGAAGCGCCGATATCGGCATCGACTTGCGCGCCCAAACCGATCGTCACCGCGTCGGAAATCGAATTGGTAAGCCTGGATTGCTGGACGAGGCCGCGCGTATCGGCGGCGTTATTGGCTGCAGCCTGCGCGATGGTATTTTGAAAATTCTGCAACGCGCCGAGGCTCGCCTGCGATGTCGCGGCGCTCGACGTGTCGATCGCCCCTTGCAGCGTGGTGGCGCCCGCGCCGACTTGCCCTTGGCCGGAAACCGAGATGCTGGCGCCATTCGTGTCGGCCAAGAACGACGTGCCGCTCGCCCCGGCTTGCAGAAGATTCTGGCCGTTGAACCCGGCTTGCTGAATCGTGGTTTGGATCTGGCTGGTCAGCGATTGCACGTCGGCGGAATAGGTCGCGCGCTGCTGCGCCGAAATCGATCCGTCGGAAAGCTGCGTCAAACGCTGCTGCAATTGGTTCGACAGATCCGAGACCTGGCCGAGGGCCGCTTGCGTGACCGAGCCGAGCCCCGCGCCGTTGGCGAGCGAACTTTGCACGGCGGTGAAGGATTGCAGATCGCCGCGCAAACCTTGCGCGACGGCGAAAGTGGAGGCGTCGTCCGCCGCATCGGCGACGCGCAATCCCGTTTGCAGACGCTTTTGCGCCTGCTGCAACGCCGCCGATTGGCTGCGCGTCGACGATAGCGCGCGATAGGCGCCCTCGTTGGTGTTGATGGAATTGATCGAACTGGCCATGGGGTGAATCTACCCCAAAAAAAGAAGACGCGGGAGTCTCCTCCCGCGTCCGCTTTTCCTCCGCAAAAAATGCGGAAAAACGCCGTTTGGTATCGCTGGGCCGGTCTTAGCGGAACAGGCCCAACAGCACCGCCGGCTGCTGGTTGGCGATCGACAGCGACTGGATGCCCAGCTGCTGGCGAACCTGGAGCGCCTGCACCGAAGCCGAGGCCTTGCCGATATCGGCGTCGACGATGGCGCCGAGGCCGGTCGTCGTGGCATCGACCACCGAGTTCACGAAGTTCGACTGGAGAGTCATCGAACGCGTGTCGGCGGCGTTGGCACCCAGCGACGAGGCCACCGAGTTGGCGAAAGTCGTCAACGAGGTGAGCGACGCGGTCGCCGCCGTGACGGACGAAACCGCCGACTGCGCGAAGGTCGTGAACGCCGTGTGCACCGTCGACTGGCTGGTCATCGTCAGCGTCGTCGCGGAGGTATCCGCCAGGAAGGTCTTGGCGGCGGAGTTGTTGGAGAGGAGGTTGACGCCGTTGTAGCTGGCCTGCGCGATGAAGTTCGAAATCTGGTTCGTCATCGCGCTGAAATCGGCGGCATAGATCGTACGCTGGCTGTTGCCGATCGAGCCGTCGGCCAGCTGCGTGATCTTGGCTTGGAGGTTGCCCACCAAGTTGGAGATGTTGGTCAACGCGGCCTGGGTGACCGTGCCGAGACCGACACCGTTCGCGAGCGAGCCTTGCACGGCCGAGAAAGCCTGAAGGTTGCCGCGAATGCCCTGCGCGACCGAGAAGGTCGACGCGTCGTCCTGCGCATCCGAGACGCGATAGCCGGTCTGGACTTGCTTGGAGGCGACGGAGAGCGCGGATTGAGTCGTACGCAGCGAGGCCAAAGCCACGAGCGCGCCAACGTTCGTATTGACGGAATTCGTCATCGTTATGGTTCCTTCTGGAAGATGTCCGGTCCGCTTCTGCGATCCGGGGCCGATTTTCGGCTGTCAGAACTGTAACTAAACGTTGCGGCGAAGTCAAAACCTGATTCGCACAATGCAAACGGGGGCGGTTGTCACCGCCCCCGTTCGTCCGATCGGAGAGTTTTCGTTTGGACTTAGCGGAACAGGCCCAGCAGAACCGAAGGCTGCTGGTTGGCGATCGACAGCGACTGGATGCCCAGCTGCTGACGGACCTGGAGCGCCTGCACCGAAGCCGAGGCCTTGCCGATATCGGCGTCGACGATGGCGCCGAGGCCGGTCGTCGTGGCGTCGACCACCGAGTTCACGAAGTTCGACTGGAGAGTCATCGAACGCGTGTCGGCGGCGTTGGCACCCAGCGACGAGGCCACCGAGTTGGCGAAGGTCGTCAGCGAGGTGAGGGCCGCCGTCGCCGCCGTGACGGACGAAACCGCCGACTGCGCGAAGGTCGTGAACGCCGTGTGCACCGTCGACTGGCTCTGCATCGTCAGCGTCGTCGCCGAGGTGTCGGCGAGGAACGTCTTCGCGGCCGAGTTGTTCGACAGCAGATTGACGCCGTTGTAGTTGGCCTGCGCGATGAAGTTCGAAATCTGGTTCGTCATCGCGCTGAAATCGGCGGCGTAGATCGTGCGCTGGCTGTTGCCGATGGAGCCGTCAGCCAGCTGCGTGATCTTGGCCTGGAGGTTGCCGACCAGATCCGAGATGTTGGTCAGCGCGGCCTGCGTGACGGTGCCGAGACCGACACCGTTCGCCAGCGAACCTTGCACGGCCGAGAAAGCCTGAAGGTTGCCGCGAATGCCCTGCGCGACCGAGAAGGTCGACGCGTCGTCCTGCGCGTCCGACACGCGATAGCCGGTCTGCACCTGCTTCGACGCGACGGAAAGAGCCGATTGAGTCGTGCGCAGCGAGGCCAAAGCCACAAGCGCACCAACGTTCGTATTGACGGAATTCGTCATGGTCGTGGTTCCTTCTGGAAGATGTCCGGGCCGCTTCTGCGATCCGGTGTCGTATATCGACGATGCCGAAAATATTCCTGTCGCTTGTCACTGTCAAACTACAAAATGTAACGGGATATCCGATTTTCGGATTAAATGCGTGAGCGTTATCTTGTTGTTTTATAATGATTGTTTAGAAAATCGTAACGCCGCCGCTGCCTAAAATATCGGCAAGCGGTGGCGTTCGTTTTACCGCGCAAAACTTGTCGCTTAGCGGAACAGGCCCAGCAGGACCGAAGGCTGCTGGTTGGCGATCGACAGCGACTGGATGCCCAACTGCTGGCGAACCTGAAGCGACTGGACGGAGGCCGAAGCCTTGCCGATATCGGCGTCGACGATGGCGCCGAGGCCGGTCGTCGTGGCGTCGACCACCGAGTTCACGAAGTTCGACTGCAATTGCAGCGTACGCGTGTCGGCCGCGTTTTGGCCGAGCGAGGCCGCGACGGCGTTCGAGAAAGTGGTGAGCGAGGTCAGCGCCGCGGTGGCAGCGGTGACCGACGACACCGACGACGCGGCGAAGGTCGTGAACGCCGTGTGCACCGCCGATCGGCTGGTCATCGTCAGCGTCGCGGCCGAGGTATCCGCCAGGAAGGTCTTGGCCGCCGAGTTGTTCGACAGCAGGTTCACGCCGTTGTAGTTGGCCTGCGCGATGAAGTTCGAAATCTGGTTCGTCATCGCGCTGAAATCGGCGGCGTAGATCGTGCGCTGCGAGTTGCCGATGGAGCCGTCGGCGAGCTGCGTGATCTTGGC